>JASGGE010000165.1:0-7103 GCA_047605205.1 Siphonobacter sp. | reverse complement strand
AGCCAAAACGGGGGACGGTAATCAGAATGCTCGATCAATGGCATGGGAACGCCAACCAGTTCTTAAGAATACAAAGGTACTTGTTTATTTCGTATCTCCTTTTGCTTTGCCTGTTACATAAAGACAATTTCGAATCCCAACTTTGTTAGGATTGTAAATCTTCCGAAGTAGAGTGATCTTGTTTTATCTGATTGTTAGATTTATAACTACGAAACATTAATCAAGTTAAAATCGTAGTGTAAAAACCGTTCTAACGTTTGGCTCTGATTCTACTCTCAGAATTCCCCGGTGTTGCAGCATAATTTGTCGGGATAAGCTCAAGCCAATTCCTGAACCACCTTGTTTTGTTGAGAAGAAGGGTACAAAAATCTTATCCATTGCTTCAGGAATAATTCCCTTTCCATTATCGGCTACCTGAATACTAACCCGCTGGCTTTTATCGTGCTGACCAATTAATTCCAGCCGAGGATTCGGCATATCAGCCATTGCCTGAATGCCATTTTTCACCAAATTGATCAAAACAAATTCAATCAACTGAGGGTCAGCCGTTACCTCCAGCGATTCGGGCTCTGTTCGTAAAATAAGTTCAATGCCTTTATCGGCCATTTCGGTCCGGAACAAACTCGCTACGTTTTGTAGGATAGCTGTTACCGAAACTACTTTAAAATCGGGTTTAGGTAAGCGAGAAAAACGGCGATATGCATCTATTAACTCCATTAAACTCTCACTTCGCCGCTCCATAACTGCCAGCGAATCCAGCAAATCGGTATAGGTTTCTTCCGTTAAGCGTTGATCATTTTCCCATTCCGAAACGATTAAGCCCTTCAATGAACCCGATAAGGAATGGATGGGGGTAATCGAATTAACTATTTCATGCGTTAATACCCGAGTCAGGTTCCGCCAGGCATCAAATTCCTGATTTTGTAATTCCGACTGGATGTCTTTCAGTGATACCAGTTTAAGTTTTTGATCTTTTCGAATAAACTCGGTAACGGAATACGCCAGTGTGCGTTCGTCGCCGGTCAACTCCACCCGAAGCAGGCCATTATCACCCGACGAGGCCGTTTCCAGAGCTTCTATTAAAGCAGGAATAGTATCTTTTAATTCGTTGATGTTTCGAATAACAAGCGTATTGAGTAGTCGTTTGGCGGCAGTATTGATAGTCTCGATATGTCCGTCATTCCCGAATACTACTAAGCCTACACTGAGGTGTTGTACGATGGTTTCGAGGTAACGAACCAGCTCTTCTTTTTCGCTCCGATTTTTCCGATAGGAATCAATAACTTCCTGCACCAGGAAATCATACTCAGGCGAGCCACCCAGATAACGGGTCGTGTAATTACGAGTGAAGTCGGCGTAGCGAATGGCTTCAAAAAGATCCATAACCCGCCGGTTGGTTTTTTTCAGATAAGATACCAGATCAAAACTCAGGTATACCAGCAACAATGCTAAAACTCCTTTAGTAACAATCAAGCGGGAATTAACCCAGAGGTATGCTAGTAACAAACTAACAAACACGATGATTGCTACCCGAAAATAGATCTGAAAGGTGAAATTTCGCATAGGAACTATCAATGCCCTTACAGGCCGTATTTTTCAAGTCGTCGATACAGAGATGCTCGTGTTAACCCTAATTCCGTAGCCGCCTTAGAAATATTTCCGCTGTGTTTGTTGAGCACCTTGCGAATGATGGCCTTTTCCAATTCATCAAGATTAAATTGATCAAGTGAAAGTGTGTCACCATTGGCTGGTTTTTCAGGTATTTTCTGAGCAGTTGAGATAAATAGGTCTTCAGGTTGTAGCATATCCCGTTCGCACATGATCACTGCCCGCTCGATGGCGTGTTGCAATTCACGTACATTACCGGGCCAAGCGTATTTGGTCATACGTTGCAGTGCCGCCGGACTCACATCACGGATGCGTTTACGATACTTCTGCGTATAGACTCGCAGGTAGTGGTGAGTCAGTAATTCAATATCTTCAGGACGCTCACGAAGGGCCGGAATCCTGATTTCAATGGTATTAATCCGATATAGCAAGTCCTGACGAAACTCACCTTTATTCACCATTTCGGCCAATGGCATATTCGTAGCACAGATCAAACGAATATCAATGGATTTAGAGCGATTTGCACCAACGCGGGTAACTTGTCTACTTTGCAGAACCGTCAGTAACTTAGCCTGCATAGGTAAGGAAAGGTTACCGATTTCATCCAGAAAAATGGTTCCTCCATCGGCAGCTTCAAACCGCCCGGCCCGATCTTCACGGGCATCGGTAAAGGCTCCTTTCACGTGCCCGAAGAGCTCGCTTTCGAAGAGGTTTTCACTGATAGCTCCTAGATCAACACTAATAAAGGCCTGCCTTGAGCGGTTAGAGTGCTGGTGAAGTGACCTGGCTATTAACTCCTTGCCGGTACCATTCTCGCCTAATATGAGTACGTTCGCATCGGTTGCGGCTACTTTCTGTATGGTTCCGAATACTTCTCGCATAGCCGCACTTACCCCTACCATTTCACCAAAACGGGCCTGCTGGTCGCGAGCAATAATGGCATTCTGCGACTTAAGTTTTTCAACCTCCAGTTTGGATTTTCTGAGCGAAAGAGCTGCCAGGAGCGTCGCCAGCAGTTTTTCGTTGTTCCAGGGCTTCAGAATAAAATCAGTAGCTCCCGCCTTTACTGCCCGCACGGCCATCTCAACATCCCCATAAGCCGTAATAAGCAATACAATTGCTGCGGGGTCAATTTGCAGGATTTTATCCAGCCAGAAGAAACCTTCCGTACCAGAAGTAACATCCTGCGTAAAATTCATGTCAAGCATGATGACGTCATATCCTTCCTGACGCAACAAGCTGGGTAAATTCTCAGGATTTTTTTCAGTATCAACGCGGGTAAAATGCTGTTTTAGCAGCAATCGTGCCGCCTTCAAAAGATCTTCGTTGTCATCGACAACCAGGATACGGGCTGGGGTCAGAGGCATTATTTCAGTACTCAGCGGTCCGCCGCTGCGGTTTACTATTTTCAGTGATCAGTTATTCAAAAAATCCCTTGTGACGTGTTTCCGAAGATTGCCGTGGCTGGGTTTTCAACCACAGATTTTCTAAAACCAAGGTTATTTAGTGATTAATGAAACACGTTAATCATAATGAAAACCATACCATTTCAGGAATTTGCCAGAAAGCTAGCAAAAACTGTCCGCTTTCGTACAGTAGCTGTACGCAGGCGAACACTAAAGTTCTGAAAAAGGGCATTTACAGCCAATTGAGCAGGGTTTTTAACTTGTGGCACGGCTTTGGAAGTTTATGGTTCCGATTAACCAATTCTATCGAAGTGGAAACCATTTGCCGAACGGATCGTACTGCGTTAGTGGAAGCTTGCCGTCGTGGTGAGCGTTCCGCTCAGTATGAGCTTTACCGGTTGTATTCCAAGTCGATGTACAACGTCTGCTTCCGGATTCTGAACCACACTACCGAAGCTGAGGATGTTCTTCAGGATGCGTTTATCAAGTTTTTTCAACACATACAGGAGTTTCGTCAGGAAAGTACAGTTGGAGCGTATTTGAAACAGATTGTAGTCAATGAAGCATTGAATCGTCTTCGTCAACGCCGGGTGCAATTTGTTGATGTTGAAGAAGGAATTGAAGTAGCCATTGAGCCGGCCATTGAGCCGGACGAATGGGAGGTGTCAAGGGTACGAGCTGCCCTGATGAAATTACCAGACGGGTTTCGTGCCGTATTGACCCTTCATTTACTGGAAGAGTATAGTCATGATGAAATTGCTAAAATGCTCAACATTACTCCTTCGACGTCAAGAACTCAGTTCATGCGTGCCAGGAATAAGTTGAGAGAGATGCTAGCTTAGTTTTCATTTGAAAGCTGAAAACCAAAAACTGTTATAACCATTAACAAAAATTTCCCGTGGATAAGAAAATTGAAAAAAAGTTCTGGAATCGTAAGCGTATCATCTTTTTAACGGGTGGTTTACTGCTGGTTTCGCTGGTTTCCTGGGCTTTATTTTTTCGTGATAAGCGTACACAATTACGGGTAGAAACCGAAAAATTGACTGTTTCTACTGTTTCTCAAGGTGCCTTCAATGAATTTATTCCGGTTAATGGAACGGTCATCCCTATCCAAAGTGTCCAGCTGGATGCCGTGGAAGGTGGTTCCATTGAAAAGATTTACAAGCAGTCCGGAGATATGGTAAAAGCCGGCGAAGTAATTATGCAGTTATCAAATACTGACCTGAAACTGAATGTATTAACGCGTGAAACAGCTCTGTATGATCAGTTGAACAACGCCCGGACTTCACGCCTGCAATTGCAACAGAACACGCTCACCTTACAAAATACCATTGCCGAAATTGATTATAACATTAAAATCAAGGAGCAGCAGTTAGACCGGAACGAACGAGCTTCGAAATACTTATCGGAAAAAGAAAAGCAGGATTTACGGGAAGAACTAGCCTATCAGAAACGCCGCCGGGGTGTAACGCAACGCTCGTATATGCAGGATTCGCTGATCCGTATTCAACAAAATACCCAACTCAACCAGTCTGAAAAACGCATCTGGGAAAGCATTCAGGGAGTAGGGCAAATGCTTGAAAATCTGCAAATTAAAGCCCCCATTTCGGGTCAGCTTTCAACGGCTACAGATTTACAGATTGGTCAGTTGATTACGAAAGGCACAAAGATTGGTCAGGTCGACATCCTGGATAAATTCAAAGTTCGTGTGCCAATTGATGAATTATACCTACCCCGTATTGTAAAAGGGTTGGAAGGTACTGCTGATCTGGACGGCAAACAATATATGCTGATTGTAGATAAAGTTTTCCCTACCGTTACCAATGGCCGGTTTGAAGTAGATATGCTTTTTGTAGGAACGGCTCCCAGTGATATTCGTCGTGGGCAAACCCTTCGTATTGCTCTGCAATTAGGAAAACCCGAACAAGCGATCTTGTTGCCAACCGGAGGTTTCTATCAGCAAACTGGTGGCAACTGGGTATTTGTAGTGGACCCCGGTGGTCAGCGAGCCGTTCGCCGTACTATTCAGCTAGGCCGCAAGAGCCCGGTATATTATGAAGTACTGGAAGGTTTGAAACCCGGCGAGAAAGTGATTACATCCAGCTATGAATTCTTTGGCGATAATGAAGTTCTGAACTTAAATGCCAAACAACCTTAATACTTGAATCGTAGAGGTCTGGATTTTTAAATAATCTGGTGACTTCTGTGCAACCTATTCAATAATAGATTAATCTATATCATACAATCATCAAACCTGAAGTTCAACACTCATACAGCATGATCCAAATCAAAAACCTCCGAAAAGTTTACCGTACTGAAGAAATTGAAACAACCGCACTTGATCACGTGAATGTGGAAATTGCCGATGGTGAATTTGTAGCGATCATGGGCCCTTCGGGTTGTGGCAAATCTACCCTGCTAAACGTACTGGGGATGCTGGATAATCCTTCTACCGGTGAGTACAATTTCTGGGGAGAAGAGATTTCTAACTATTCAGAACGCCAGCGGGCCAAATTACGGAAAGGTAACATTGGTTTCGTATTTCAGAGCTTCAACCTGATTGACGAACTAACCGTATACGAAAACGTGGAATTGCCTCTGCTCTATCTTGGCAAGTCGGCTTCCGAACGTAAGGAACTCGTGGAAACCGTGCTTACCCGCATGAACATCATGCACCGGAAAGATCACTTCCCTCAGCAGCTTTCAGGTGGTCAGCAGCAGCGGGTGGCTATTGCCCGTGCCGTTGTTGCCAAACCTAAACTAATTCTTGCCGATGAGCCTACGGGTAACCTTGACTCAACCAATGGTGAAGAGGTAATGAAGTTATTACAACAGTTAAATGAAGAGGGAACTACTATTATCATGGTAACGCACTCTCCTTATGATGCCAACTATAGCCACCGGATTATTAACCTGTTTGACGGCCACGTAGTTACCGAAAACGTGAATACGAAATTCCATATCTAGTATTTAATTGGCTGGTGTTACCATTCATTAATGGGTGGGTTACTGCCTTTTAACTGTCAGCAATTACTTCCAATTCCTTACTAGCAGAGGTGCTGCCACGCAACACCTCTACAGTACTTGGTTTATATCATAGCATTTGCATTCTCTGAAAGTTTCTCTGCCCTTAGCCCATTTGAGCTTACTTCACCTGTAACCTGAAAAATACTCATGTTTTCTAACTATGTCAAAATAGCCGTCCGTAACCTTTGGCGGAATGGCGTTTTTTCGCTCATCAACATTACAGGACTGGCCTTAGGCGTAGCCTGTAGTTTACTGATCGGCCTTTGGGTACAGGATGAGCTGGCTATGGATAATTACCATGAAAAGAGCCCAGTGTTGTACCGGGTTATGCAACGACAGACCTTTAATGGCGAAACACATGCCGTGCCACAAACACCAGGAATGCTGAGTTATGAACTCAAAAAGAAATTCCCGGAAGTAGTCCATGTTTCAGGATTTACCGGGGAAAGTGAACTCAATTTTACCGTTGGTGATAAATTCAACAAGCAAAAAGTACGCTGGGCCGGAGAAGACTGGTTCAAAATGTTTTCGATTCCCTTGCTGGCAGGAAGCTCTGCCACTGCTCTTAAAACCCCAGAGAGCCTGGCGATCTCTAAAAAACTGGCGGATAATTATTTTGGAAGCTCTCAGAATGCTATAGGTAAAACAGTAGAAATAGCAGGCAGTACTTTGCCGTATAAAGTTACTGCCGTATTTGAAGACCTGCCCGCTCAGGCATCGGAAAAATATGATTTTCTGCTTACCTGGGAAGATTACCGTAAACGTTACAAATGGATTGAAGAATGGAACAATAATGGCCCCCGGGTTTATTTTGAGTTACGCTCAGACGCGAATACTGCCAACGTTGAAAAACGGCTTAAAAAATTTCTTAATAATTACCGGAAGGAAGAATATCCCAACGAACTATTCATGCAACGCCTGAGCGAAGGGTATCTGTATAACGACTGGCGAGGGGGTATTCAGAATGGTGGCCGCATTGAGTATGTTCGTTTGTTTAGCATTGTAGCTGTATTTATTCTGTTGATTGCCTGTATCAATTTCATGAACCTGGCAACAGCCCGT
>JASGGE010000164.1:0-7255 GCA_047605205.1 Siphonobacter sp. | reverse complement strand
CTCCTTCAGAAAAACTCATCAGAACAGGGTATACTTAATACCTTTGCTAATGTCATTCTGACAATTGTGCTGGGGGAGATTATTACGGGTGTTATTATGGCTTATTTTGCCATACCAGCTTATTTACAACCGGTTCACTTAACATTAGCTTTAGTAATGCTTGGTGTACAGTTTGTTACCTACTTGTTGTTAAATGCAGAACGAGTGTTTGGAAAAGCAAACTTTTCTCAAACCGAACTAACGAGCAATGTCTGAAATTAAAGTAAAAACAGCACTTCTTGATTTAACCTGGCAAGAAAAAGCCAAGGCTTATTTTGAGCTGTTAAAACATCGCCTGAGCACATTTGTCGCTTTGTCAGGAACATTTGGATATTACCTGGCAGTTCAACAAGTAGACTGGCTAAAGCTAATTTTAATTACCATTGCAGGGTTTGCTATTACTGGAGCAGCGAATATCATTAATCAGATCTATGAAAAAGATATTGACTGTTTGATGAAACGCACGCAAAACAGGCCTATTCCATCAGGGCGAATTTCGGTAAATGAAGCCACCATTTTTTGCCTGATACTAACCGTAGGTAGTCTGTTCTTATTCTTATTTTTCTTCAATTTTCGTTCTGCTTTGGTGGCTATGCTATCCATGATTTTATATGGATTTGTCTATACGCCGTTAAAGAAAATAGGCCCCGTTGCTGTTTTTGTTGGGGCATTTCCGGGGGCATTTCCGCCGATGATTGGCTGGGTGGCCGCAACTAATCAGTTTGGCTGGGAACCTGGCGTTCTGTTTGCTATTCAGTTCTTTTGGCAATTCCCTCATTTCTGGGCATTAGCCTGGATGATTGACGAAGATTATAAACAGGCTGGCTTCCGTTTGTTACCTAATCATGGGAATAAAACCAGTAAGACTGCTTTTATCATCTTGGCATATTCATTGTTTTTGGTCCCGCTGGGCTGGATTCCCTACGAATTAGGCATTACGGGCATCACTTCTGCTATCTTAGCAACACTTGGGGGAGTTTTGATTTTAGTACAGGTGCTTTATCTCATGCGTGAAACGAGCGATGCCGCTGCCCGAAAATTGTTTTTCGTAGCAATTGCTTATTTACCCATCCTACAAATTGTCTTTTTACTAGATAAAGCCTAGAAATTATAAATGAATACAGAATTGGCAACGTTCGAAAACGTAGAGGAAGCGAAACCCACCTTTTCGTTTCATCCTAAGAAATTCATGCTCTGGCTGGCTATTGCTAGCATAAGCATGTCTTTTGCTGGCTGGACCAGTGCCTATTTAGTGCGTAGAGCAGAAGGCAATTGGTTAGAGTTTGAAATTCCAACAATCTTTACGTATAGCACGGCTGTCTTACTGCTGAGTAGCATTTTTATGTACTTGTCTGTACAGGCTGCAAAAAAAGACAAATTTGCCCAACTCAAAACGACGATTTCGATTACTTTTGCACTGGGCTTGGTCTTTCTGTACTTACAGGTACAAGGATTTTATGAATTAGTACACAATAAGCTTTACCTCGTTGGTAATCCTTCCGTTTCGTTCTTTGATGTATTGATTTTTATTCACGGATTGCACGTAATTAGCGGATTGATTGTATTAATCTTTGCATTTGTGGCAGCCTGGCGAATGAAAATTCATGCAAAACGATTGGACCAAATTCAGATGGCCTCCCTATACTGGCATTTTCTGGACGGGTTATGGCTTTATTTGTTTGTCTTTCTACTGAATTTCCGCTGAGACAAGTAAGTAGATCCGAGTCAACGCCTCATACAGAGCGAAAAAACGAAAACTGTTAACTGTAAAACTAAAGTACATGGCAACACACGCTGCTGCTGAACCCAAACAATTATGGCTAGGCGGTGCTGAGCCAATGAAGGCCAGCTATGGGAAATTGATGATGTGGATTTTCCTGCTTTCGGATGCATTCACCTTTTCAGGGCTGCTCATCGCTTATGGACTAGTTCGTTATAGCCACCCTTCTTTCGATGGCCCACTTAATGAATTCGTTTTTTCTCCTAACTACTGGCCAGTACCTGAAAAAGTATTTGAAGCCGTTCCTTTCTTCCACGGTCAATCATTACCTCTCGTTTTTGTAGGGATCATGACCTTCATCCTGATCTTTAGCTCGGTAACAATGGTATTAGCGGTAGAAGCTGGTCACCGTAAAGACCAGGCTGATGTTGAAAAATGGATGCTCTGGACAATTTTGGGTGGTTTTACTTTCTTAGGCTCACAAGCATGGGAATGGGCACACTTTATTACGGGGACTGATACGCCAACGAAGATTACGGATTTCGTGAATGGTATTCAGATTACTAAAGATGTGGTTGGTGCAAACCTTCACGTAAATCAGTATGGCCCTCAGCCCTTTGCTGATTTCTTCTTCTTCATTACCGGTTTCCACGGAACGCACGTGTTCTCAGGAGTTATGCTGAATGTTATTATTTTCTTTAATGTTTGCATGGGGCTATACGAACGCCGTGGACACTATGAAATGGTCGAAAAAGTAGGCCTTTACTGGCACTTTGTTGATTTAGTTTGGGTATTCGTATTTACGTTCTTCTATCTTGTATAATTGAAAAATATCATGGCACACGAATATTCCGAGTATATAGAGAAAGGTGGCAAATATTTGCCTAAGGCACAAACAAAGGTTATCTGGAAAACATTCTGGATTCTGTTAATCATTACAGCTCTTGAGTTCGTAGTAGCGTTTTCATTACCTAATCACCTGCATGTACTTAAAGCAGCTATCTTCATTGGGATGACTTTAATCAAGGCTGGTTATATCGTAGGTGAGTTTATGCACTTGGGTCAGGAAGTGAAAGCTCTGTTATATACAATACTCGTTCCGATTGTGTTTTTAGTTTGGTTAGTAATAGCCTTATTATTAGAAGGTGGCTTTATTGCTTCTTACTAATCATATATATTTTCTCCTTAGTACCTAGTTTAGTAAGACGGTATGTGGAATTTAAAAAAAGCCGGAATTCTAACCTTCATGTTAGTGATTCCGGTTTTATTCTTTTTGTGGATTCGATTTGGCGGCGAAAACCATTATACCTTACCCAGGTATTTCCCAATGAAAGATTCGACTTCAGGAGCCGTTCTGATTAAGAGGAAAGGACCAACGCGACAATGGTGGGAACCGGAACAGGATACTGTTTTTCACACCATTCCCGCCTTTAAGTTACTGACACAGGACAGTGTTTGGATAAACCGAACCTTGATGAAAGGTAAAATTGTAGTCGCTGACTTCTTTTTTAGCCGTTGCCCTACGATTTGTCCTAAAATGTCTGCTCAGATGAGTCGTGTACAGGATATATTTAGGGGTAATCAGAAAATTAAATTTTTGTCCTATTCGATTGATCCGATTCATGATACGCCATCGGTATTGAAAGCATATGCTAAACGGTATGATGCAGAGCCTAATCAATGGTTTTTCTTAACGGGCGACAAACAACAGATTTACAAACTTGCTATTAATGGATATAAGCTTCCAGTACAGGATGATGGAAAAAACAATACTGAAAATGAAACATTCACGCATGACAGTAAGTTAGTATTAGTGGATAAAGAAGGGGTCATTAGAGGTTATTATGACGGAGAAGACAAAGCTGAAATCGATCGGTTAATTCTTGAAATTCGAGTTTTACTGGATATCTACAAAAAACAGAATAAAGAATGAGTCAGGTAATTATTCCACAGGAAAAGCATAAAACCTACCTCAGGTGGATCCGGATATTATCAATCGGAATTCCTCTGGCAGTTGCCATTTTGCTGAATCCGAAAGTTCCTAAACTTCAACTGGGTGATTGGACAAAATTTCTTCCCCATTTAAATGCACTTATTAATAGTGCCACTTCGGTTCTGCTATTGGCAGGATATTACTTTGCAAAAAGCAGAAAAATTGAAGCTCACCGGAAAACAATGCAGACTGCATTTGTATTAGGAGCTCTATTTTTAGTATCTTATGTGTTGTATCATCTGACAAATGAATCTACTCCTTTTGGTGGTCAGGGAGTAGCATTACGAACATTTTACTACGTCATTCTGATTTCACACATCGTGCTTTCCATTGTCGTGGTTCCATTTGTGCTATTAGCCGTTTACTATGCATGGAGTAACCAGATTCCTCGCCACCGGCGGATCGTGAAATTTACGTATCCAGTGTGGTTATACGTTTCAGTTACAGGGGTGATTGCTTATTTAATGATTAGTCCCTATTATCAATAAAGATATGAAACGATTGAGTTTAACAGCATTACTTGTTTTGAGCACCCTGTCGATCACATTTGCCCAGTGTGCGATGTGTCGGGCATCAGTAGAAAGCACTTATAGCGACGGACATTATTTAAATGGCTCAGGATTAAATACGGGTATTTTATATCTGTTGGTGATGCCTTATCTAATTGTAGCCATCATTGCTTATTTATGGTATCGTAATAGCCGTAAAGAGCATGCTCGTAAAATGGCAATAATACAACGGGTGAGAGGAGTTATATAGAATTTGTTAGATATGAAAAGGGCCGCCAGTCTAATTAGACTGGCGGCCCTTTTCTGTGTCGAATCAGAAAAATTTCAGAAAAAAATAGTTTGACGCAACCTTTGTTTAGACAACCGCATCTTATCAATCAGATAATCCTTTACCAAATACCTGTATATATTACGTGTTGTGAAAATTCTATCACTATTTCAAACGGAAGAACAATTGGTGAAAGCTTGCCAGAAAGCTGATCCGAAAGCTCAGCGACGAGTGTACGAAAAGTACGCTTCGAAAATGCTGGCCGTTTGTCGGCGTTATTTTAAAGACGATTATGAGGCAGAAGAGGCAATGATAGAGGGTTTTGTGAAGGTATTTGAACGAATTGACCAGTTTAAGTTAGAAGGAAGTTTTGAAGGTTGGATTCGCCGAATTATTGTAAACGAATGTTTAATGAGTATTCGTTCGAAAAAACAGCAAGGTTGGCAAATGACTTATGAAGAGGTTTTATATGAACCCGAACCACAATTACCCGAGACCTCTCTTGAAACAGAAGATTTAATGCATCTGATTGATGCTTTGCCGGTAGGGTATCGTACAGTCTTTAACTTATATGCCATCGAAGGGTATTCACATGAAGAAATCGCCCATGCATTGCACATAACTGAAAGTACCTCCAAGTCGCAACTTCACCGGGCTCGGGCCTTATTACAACGTATGATTAGTGAATTAGATAGCCGTCAATCCATACATTTTTAAGCAATGAAAAACGAAAAAAGAGATCCTGTTGATGACCTGTTCGCTCGAAAGCTGAAAGGGTATGAACAAACACCTCGACCAGAAGCCTGGGCAAAGCTGGAAGAGCGACTTATGGGCAAGCAAAATAGATCTATTCTGCCTTTAGGATGGCTGAAATACTCTGCTGCCGCTTCGGTAGTGGTTTTACTGGCGGCAGGCTGGTGGGCTTGGCGTACAGAACCTACTGTACTTGATCAATCGCAGGTAGTAGCAAAAGCCACCCAAAAAATAAAGGTCATAGAGCAGGAGCATGCCAATCCTTCTCAAAGAAAAACAGAACGGGAGAACGGCGTTATTCATGATCAAAAAACACTGAAACAAGCCCAAACCGTTCAGCTAGCTGCTAATGCAAAGCATATCAAAACAGAAATCAGCGAAAAACAAGAGGTAATAGCTAAGGGTAACGAGGTAATTAAACCAGTAGAAATAGCTGCAATACCTACACCAGATAAGCAACAGGAAATAAAACCTGTAATTCCTGTGGAACAGAACCTGGCGAAACCAAATGCACCAGTTGTAACATCGGAGAAAGTATTCATAGTAAACGTTACTGATATGAATACTCCTGAAATACAAGCGGATACACAGGCAGCTCTTCCGCGTAAAAAAGGGAAATTTTTCTCAAGACTTGTCAAAAGTATCAATCATATTCAGAATGGAGAATGGAAAGAGGTGGGCTTGAACGGGAAAGAAATTCTCGCCAAAGCAGAAGATACTATTTTTAAGAAAAACTAAGCAACCTGTCGGGATGCAAATGCATCTGTAAGACAAATACATGAAAATATAAAAATGATGAAACGTGTTAGTCTGATCGTATTAGCCTTATTGGGTTCCTTAATGTCTGTTTCGGCCCTTGATCGTGATTCTGTAATTGTAACGCTGGGTAATAAATCTCGCATCATTATCTACGGCGAAAACAGAGAGGAGTTAAAAAAACTGCTCAATTACGATGTAAATCGCCTGTTGAGAGATGTAAATGGTAAAATTGATTCAACCTCACAAGTTGGTACTACCCGTATAATCCTTGGAGAAATGGACGGAGATGCCTACAAAAAAGGAAATACTGGAACCATTTATAGCAACAAAGACAGCATACGAGTTGATATTCAGGGTGATACGGCCACCTCAAAGCCTCAGCGGATAAGGAAGATACGAACCTGGTGGCAGAATGATCAGGATAATTTTGTGCTTTCGATTGGGCTCAATGCATACGCTAAAAACCAGCCTTTAGGTTATAATGTCAATGATTATGAGTTAAAGCCACTAGGCTCGCGGTATTTCTCACTTGGTTTTTATCGTAATCCGGCCTTGATCAAAGGCCAGAAAGTAGCCCTACGAGTAAAACTAGGCTTTGATTTCTCATGGTATAACCTTATGTTCCAGAATAAGACAATTGCCACCAAAGAGGCCTCCGAAATTGCCTTCTTGGAAAGCCAAACGCCTTTAAGGAAAAGTAAACTAACCGCAGCTTACTTCAACGTACCTGTTGTACCGACTGTAGCATTTCGTAGGGGAATAGTATCGCACATTGGAGTAGGGGGATATGCAGGATACCGACTAGATAGCTATACGAAAACAAAAACATATGAAGGGAAGAAAGATCATAACCATGCAGGATATTGGCTAAACAATTTCCGTTATGGGCTGATGGCCGAGCTAGGTTTCCGTAATTCAGTGGACTTATTTGTTCAGTATGACTTGAATGAGTTGTATCAAAGTAACCGAGGCCCTCAAATACAAATGGTAAGCTTTGGAATCAGACTTAATTAATCAAATGGTTAATAGTAGTATGAATAAGGCGGCTACTGGTCGCCTTATTTTTTGTAAAAAATTTAATTTTTTCACGAAGTAAAACCTATTGGTTATGAAATGCTTAGCCCAAATGAATTCCAAGGTGAAAAGATTTTTTCAAGAGAGGTATTGACTTTGCTTTAAAACAGTATACCTTTGCGACTCCAAAGCGGAAGCAA
>JASGGE010000163.1:0-7666 GCA_047605205.1 Siphonobacter sp. | reverse complement strand
CAACAAGGTTGACAATTGGGCTTTTATTAGACAGCTCATAGACTAAAATAGCTTTAGTGAAGGTACATAGGCCTTCACTAAAGCTATTACTAAAGCAGAATCGGCGTTATTTAATAAACACGGAATCTTTGTCAATGCGTGGCTGCTGGCCACCGCGTAGAATGGTATTGTTGTTGTATTTCAGCGTTTGATCGATTTCGGTTTCGAATTCTTCTTCAAAAATCTGACCGCTTTTGCCAAAAGCATCAATAGCATTTTGATAGGTAACCAGCCGGATGGCTTCACCTGAAATACCTTTCATTTTCATCAACGCGGCTGTTTTGGGTACTGCAAGCGGATCTGAAATTCCCCAATCGGCGGCTGAGTTGACCATAATGCGTTCAGGCCCGTATTGTCTGATAACTTCTACCATCCGTTCGTTGCCCATTTTCGTAAACGGATAAATCGTAAATGCGGCCCAAAAGCCCTGGTCTAATACACTCTTAACGGTTTCTTCGTTGTTATGGTCGATGATGACCATCGAAGGGTCCAGCCCATGTTCCAGTGCAATGGCCATACTGCGTTCTGTGCCCTGTTTTTTATCGCGGTGTGGCGTATGAATCTGAACCGGCAGGTTAGCTTCTTTGGCAAGCTCAAGCTGAAGACGGTAGTATTTTTCTTCGGCAGGCGTCTGATCGTCAAACCCGATTTCACCAATCCCTACAACTCCTTCTTTGTAAATAAATAAAGGCAAAATTTCCATTACCTGTTCAGCAAGGGCTTCGTTATTGGCTTCTCTGGAATTGAGGCCAATGGTGCAGTAATGCTTGATACCAAACTGAGAGGATCGAAAACGTTCCCAGCCAATCAAACTACTGAAATAATCCTTAAACGTCGCTACGCCCGTGCGGGGCTGGCCGAGCCAGAAAGCCGGTTCAATTAATGCCACGATACCCGCGTCAAACATAGCCTGATAGTCGTCAGTGGTACGGGAGGTCATGTGTACGTGTGGATCAAAGAACTTCATTCCTTTGATCGACTCCCGGTACTCATTCCAGGCCAGGTTGCGATGCGTTACTTCTTCCGGATTTTCTTCAAAATGCGAAGGATTCTGTTGATGCTGACACATATATAATTAGGAGTGTTATAGGCAAAATTCCATGCAGGATTCATTGATTTCAGGATTGATACGATTCGCCTATCTTACGAATCTTCCAGTGCGAAGAAACCGTTTACAAAGTTCCAGACTAGTGAAATTGTGACTCTGTCAAAGCCAGAAAATCTATAAATGCTGCTGCTTAGGCCATTTGAATTTCCAGGTTTTTCCAGGAAAAAGTTCCTTCTACCGGGAATTGCTGTCCTAAAACATGAGCTGGCAGATAAGGTGTTTCCTGACAAACCAGTGTAGCGGCCGCCCGATCTTCAGGGCGGCCTGAAGCAAATAGCCGCTGTAAGTCTGGAATAATCTGCTCATTGACAAAAGGGACAATCAGTTGCCATGACTCCGGTGGCACATGACGACCAGCGGCCCAGCGTTCGTGGGCAAAATCAATAAAAATTCGAGCAAGGGCAGGGTTTACCCGTTGCTGCAATCCCATAATCCGGTTAACCGATTTATCATTAAAAATGGTTTTCATCACTAGCTGATTCCAGGCTAATTCAGAGAAATACTGAGCGGGATAAGGATTTCCCAAAGCCAAAGCATCAAACACTACGCCCATATTTGAGCGTACGGCATCGGTTGACCGAGGTACCCAATGTTCAGGATACGCTAACACAGGTAATGAAACGTATAGTGCCACGAGTTCATTCATTTCGGCGGTATCAAAAAGTGTTTCAATCGCTTTGAGATACGTTTCTTTGGGCTCGCCGGGTATGTACAATAACAGATACGTACGCGTAACCCGATCTAATGGCCAGGCGAGTAAACTAAAACCCGGAACGAAGGTACTAAGCTCTTGCCGTTGGCCGGAATCTAACGAAATGGGGTGTTTACCAGTAAAGCGGGGGGCTGCAACGAAGGCCGTTAAAATACCGGTAATAGTTGTAAAATCGACCCTGGTCTGTAACCATTGGCGACCGTTTTCAGGCAGTTGGTTCGTTAGGAGGTTTCCCAGCCACTGACGAAATATCGAATGGGTAGTTATCATGTACACAAAAAATAGTATCTGAGCAGGCTCAGTATGTCTTTCTCAACAAAACTACCAAAGACTTTTTAGTTTCCGTTTGACTTAAATCATTGGACGTAGTCAAAAAGTTAAAAATTATGGGTATTATGATCTCTTAGACTTTCCTGCCTCATCAATGTAAGTAAAAGGTGATGATACAACAATAACAGAAAGATTATGGGTTGAAAATCAGTATTCTATAGATATGAAACGCAGAAAATTCTGGCGAATTATAAAAAGTATGCCGAGCATTTATTAGGGTAAGAAAAAGAGCGATGTTATCCACATCGCTCTTTTTCTTAATGACTATTTTCCTTTCAGTAACCACTTGCTAAACTCTTTCGCCGCTTTGAAATTCTCATATTCCATCGGTAAGCGTTTACCGTCAAGGTATTCATTGTAAATCCAGGGATCTCCCAAAACAAATACCCGTCCTTTGCCGTATTGGGCTACTGCCATAATCGTATCGCCATTGGCAATTAACACGGGTTTAGCTGGTGGAGTAGTGGTTAAGGTGACCACTTCTTTAATATATACTTTTTTTACGCTTTTGAAGATCTGATTCTGATCGTCAATGAGGAATTTACCCTGGTCGTAAATATTATTTTTCACCATATTAACATTCTTATTCGTGAACTGAATACCAAACTTATTGGCAAGAATACCAAAGTGTTTGAGTTCGGCATTTGAAGTATCGTTAGCTAATAAAACCAAAGTACCACCCGCTTTTACCCAATTAGCAATGACATTGGCATAGGCTTCGGTCATGTAGTGGGGTTTGGCCGTTTCTTTGGGTGTGTCTGGGTCGACGATGATATAAACATTCAGCTTTTTCAAATTAGCGGCCGTTGGAGCCTCCGGCACTGATGCCGTTTGGGCTCCGTAATCACGGAAGATATTTCCCCAGGTTGAATAACCCGAATCCCGACGATCTTCCCAGGTATAATGGAAACGATCACCTTTGGCGTTATACTCGTTATTGAAATAGTAATCCAGCCCAACGGTTTTTCCTTTTCCAAGGTTTAGCTCCGGGGCGGTTTCCATTTCAATACTCGCAAGAATGAAAGGCCCAACCCCTTTCAGGTCATCCAGTTTAATTTTTTCGCTGAGGTAATACTCATAACTTCCGTCCCGGTAAGGATTTCCGCCAAGTCCGCCCACACTTACGGTTTTGTCTAAGTGTAGGGTCCCATCTGCATCCGTAACCACAAATTCTTTTAAAATACCTTGATAACCTTTGTCGGCGTATTGCTTATACGAAGAAGCAAGTAAGCCCTTGCGTATGCCTTTTGCCAGGCCATATACAAACATGCAGGATGCTGAAGCTTCTACATAATTACCTTTTTCTTTGGCTTTGTCCGTAACCTGCCACCAGCAACCAGTCAGCGGGTCCTGATACTTTACCACAACGGGCATCAGGCGTTTAAAAATGGCTTCGAGTTCGGAGCGTTTGGGGTGAGTTGCGGGGAAATAGTCCAGTACATCAACCAAAGCCATTACGTACCAGCCTATAGCCCGGCCCCAGAAATTTGGGGAATGGCCAGTTTTAGGGTCTGCCCATTTCTGTTCCCGACTTTCATCATAGGCATGATACAGAAGACCCGTTTTTTCGTCGAGGGCCGTTTTCTCCATCAAAATTAGTTGCCTGGCTACCTCGTCAAACAACTCAGGCTGTTTGAAAACCTGAGCATATTCAGCCGAAAAAGGTTCGGCCATGTAAAGACCATCCAGCCACATCTGATTCGGATACCGTTTTTTATGCCAGTAGCCCCCTTCTCTGGTTTTGGGTTGTTGTTCCAGCTGACTATGCACATACTGAGCGGCTTTTAAGTATTTTTCTTTACCCGTTTCCAGGTATAATTTCAATAATAACCGGCCAGAAGGAATATTATCCAGATTGAAATCATCAAAGTGATACGAGCGGATTTCACCCTGTTCATTCACGTAAGAATCAATATTTCGCTGGATATAGTGGAAATATCTGCCATCGCCAGACCGCTCACCAACCCGGCCTAGTGCATAAAGAATAAGCCCTTCTTCATAACCCCATTGAGGTAATTTGCCTTCTTTCAAAGCGGCGGAATCAATCCGGGTGGCCATGATGGAAGTAGCCATTCGCTCAGACATAGGGACTTGAGCCTGGCTACTGGACACAAGTAGAATACCGAAAATGCCAAGTACAATGCAACGCATACAGGAATAGATTCTGTTTTTGTAAAGATTGTACTTTCTGCCTTTGTCCCTTACTGACCCGGGCATGAAACTGAAACAGATGGACTCAGAAAATGAAATTTTCCATAAACAGATTTGAACATCGCTATTACTCAGGCTTGTAAATAGTGCTTTTATATGAGTTTTTGCTTAAAAATAACATTTGTATATTTTTGTGTATGAAGGGTTTGGTTAAACCAGCAACAAGATTTTGAAAGGTTATAGTCGTGCCACGATCAAATGCAAAAAACCAGCTTCTGTCTAATGAAAACATTTACTACCCTTAGCCTGAGAGAGTGTGAAGTTCTATACCTGATTTCATTAAATCTTACCAACTCAGAAATTGCCGATCAGCTATGTATTTCAGCAAATACAGTCAGTAATCATCGGGAAAACATTATTAAGAAGACAGGTATAAAAGGAAGAAATGCTATACTTTTCTATGCAATATCTAATAAAGATAAGCTTGAATACCTGTTTGAAAAAGAAGATAATAATAAAAATTAAGGGATATCCCCTATAAAAATAGGGTGTTGACCCTATTGCTTTAAACAAGGCTATCTTTTTGATTTGCCTATCAGAATGCATCATTTAGATAGGCATTACTGATTGTAATTTACAAAATAACCCCGTTCGTAGTTGGCACTCGGAAACGGGGTCAGGTTTCATGTTATTCACACACTAAACCCAAACAAGTAAAAGGTATGAAAATACCTTTTACTTGTTTGGGGCATGGGAGTAATTTGTTTTTTTCAAACGGCCCAGGCCCAGATGCATCGTTCAATCAAACCTTTTTCCGGACAACGCTTTCGAGTGGAAGTAAAAGCAGGAGATGTTCTTACTGCTGAGGTACAAGTTCAAAAACAATCTTTAGAGCGAAAACGTTTGTTAGGGGCTTTAACAGGAGTAGCTTTAAGTAGTATAGGAACCGAAAAGCTAAGTGAATCAACGAAAGGAAAGTCTGTCCGCTATGGTCTTGGGCTTGCCGTAGTACCTTCCTTTTTTACGAATGGGCAAAGTAAGGCAAGCCTGGAATTATACATTTATGACCAGCAGGGAGTGTTACAAAGTTCAGCTAGAAGCATAAAAACATTAAAAAAGAGTTCGGAGCTTTTAACAACTTCTGGTAATGTTCATAAAGATGGATATGTGGAAATATCTGTGGCAAATAATAGTAAAACAGGTATTATTTTTTCAGGATTGCATTTGCAAAGACTAGTCGGTAAAATAAAAAAAGAAACCAATCCTGATGAAGGAGAAAAAGCCACTATGGCAGCAGAAGAAGAATGCTGGACCTGGTGGGCTGATTGTGGATGCTACACGGCTTGTGCTACTACTTTTGCGGATGCTGTAGTAGTAAAGGCTCCGGCACCGAATAATAATTCTGGAAACTCATCCGATGATAGTGGCAGTAGCAATTCATCGGGGAATAATGCTTCTGGAGGAGGAAGTGGCAGCACAGGTGGCGGTGGCGGCAGTGCTGCCACAGGTGGTCAATCGCCAGGTATAATTGCAAAGACTAAATATTGTGATATTTACAGTAAGCTCTGGAATGGACAAGCTTCCTCAAACGTTGAGACTGCTGCCTGGATGACTAGTAAAGGATACATTCCACTTCCAACATGTGGAACTAATCAAAATACAAAACAATACCAATGTAACACTCATTTCACAGCTTACTTTGACTATTTCCCAACAAGAGCTTCTGGAAATGGATATGAAGTATATTATAATGGTGAATGGTTAAAAATATTAGGAGCTATTCATACACATCCAACAGATGGTGCGAGTGACCCATCTTCTCTTGATTATGCATTTGCAAACTACTGGGGAGTCCCACTTTATGGAATTACTAAATCTGGACTTTGGTCTGTAGATAAACGATATGGCCGAAGAGATTTTGCTAATTATAATCCAGCAACAAATTGCTGGGGAGCCATTGATCCATACTCTTACTTATAAACACACAAATAATGAAAGTGATCTTATTATTTTTTCTGTTAACGTCTTCATTATCCGTATGTTTTGGGCAAATTGCACCCAGCCCTAAACTAACAAAATACATGGATGACTTTGCTGTCTTCTTAAGTGGGAATGATGTCCTTATATTAACTGCTGAGCAATATACAGGTAAAGAAACAAAATTTTATTTGAGCTCAATTATTGATATGAGTGACTTTGTTAACAATTTGCCAACTACGTTTTTTGAGTATAAAAATAGGATTGTTCTATATTATACTGGTTTTGAAAAGTACCTTAATCCTAAAATTGATACTTCTTTACATGCCAAAATGGTTTCTTTACTAGAGCAAAATTTAAATAAAGAAGGTACTGATGCTCGAACAGATCATTCACCCATCATTTATGATGTGCCGGTTTGGGAATTAACTGTTATGCCAGATGGGAGCATTAGTAAAGAAATTAGTGAAAAAGGCTTTCCTAATTGGTCAAACTGGAGTGATCGACATCCTGTAAAGAAATAAAAACCTTGATAGATTATAGTCTTTCAAAGTGGCATAAATAAACTATTGCAAGCGTATGAATAATGAATTGGGGCTGTAATGATCCCTTTTTCAATGCATCAAGCATCATTCTCATATTCCTTGAGAAGCTTTTTTTAGATAGTTGCGAACGAACTAGATCTATAAACAGAGTAGCTCGCCCAATTAGGCGAGCTGCTCTGTTTATTATTAGCACTTGATTTAATTATTATTCGCCCGGTTATCTGGCTTTGGTGCTGGCTGACGGTTAACCGGATTTTTCTTGAGCTGGTCCAAAACCGTTTCGATTGCCTTGTCTAATTTCGGATCTTTCCCGTTTTGTGTATCCTTAGGTTCCATTTCTACTTCAATATCTGGGGCAACGCCTATGTTTTCAACCTCCCATTTTCCGTCAGGGCTATAGATTCCAAAACTGGGCGAGGTAACCGAACCTCCATCCATGAGAACTGGGTAGCCCGAAATACCAACTAAACCGCCCCAAGTACGTTTTCCGATAATGGTTCCCAGATTCCGACGACGGAAGAATTGCGGCAGGGCATCCCCACCCGAACCGGCATACTCATTCACAATCATTACCTTAGGTCCATAAATAGAAGCCGCCGGTGACGTATAAGGTTTACCATCGCGTGAGTTCCAGTAGCTTAACAAAGGCCGATTCAGCATATCCAGAATATAATCGGCTACGAATCCTCCTCCATTAAAGCGTTCGTCGATAATGACTGCGTCACGATCCAACTGGCTATAGTAATACCGATTGAAAAAATCATAACCAGCTTCACCCGTATTAGGTAGGTATACGTAAGCTAC
>JASGGE010000162.1:0-7667 GCA_047605205.1 Siphonobacter sp. | reverse complement strand
ATTGGTAATTCCACCCCCAAAGCCAAAATCCACTTCATCCCAACGATAGGTGGAACTTCCGTAGAAATCCTGCCGGTCGTCCCAGCTCATCCCCGACTGGTTGATATTATTTCCTAACCCAATAACGGCAAACTGACGTTTCTCATTAAACTTGTTGTAATTTCCCCTTACATCAACTCGTTCATTCGTTCCGACGCCTGCTTTTATTTTTCCAAATCCCCCTTTTTTGAATTCTTCTTTCAGGGCCAGGTTCACTGTTTTTTCTTTTTTCCCGTCATCAATACCCGTTGCTTTTGACTGTTCTGACTGACTGTTATAGACCTGAACCTTATCAATGGCTTCGGCAGAAAGGTTTTTGGTAGCCGTTTTAGGATCACCGCCAAAGAAGTTTTTACCATCTACAGTCACGCGTTTTACTTCCTGCCCCTGAGCCTTAATACCGCCATCCTGATCAATCTGAAAACCGGGTAAGCGGCGTAATAAATCTTCAACGGTTGATCCGGGCGGTACTTTAAACGACTTCGCATTGTACTCAATAGTATCGCCCCGAATATCAAGCGGGGCCTTTGCTGTTTTTACCACTACTTCAAATAACTCCTTCGAGATAAGCTTCATTTTCAAATCCCCCAAATCGGTAATTGAGCCCTCCTGGGGAGAGAATTCACGTTGATAGGGCAGATACCCGACGTAAGAAGTCTTAACCAGATAAACGGCTCTTTTAACGTTTTTCAGCTCAAAAAACCCTTTATCATCCGCCCGTGCATAACTAACCAGAGCGGAATCTTTAGGGGTTAATAACATGACGGTAGCAAAGGATAATGGAGCATTAGTTGTATCAACAATTCGCCCTTTTACCGTAATACGAGAAGGATTTTGGGCATGCAAACCAAAAGCTAACACGCATAGTAAGGCACTTAGTAAATGGTGTCTCATTAGCAGACAGGTTAAGTAAGAAAGGTACAGATCGCCAAAAGTAAGCTTTATTTGTTTTTAAAACGAAACTTTTAGTTAAAGAATGTTAAGGGGATACTAAATTTTTAAAATTTCTCTCAAATCTTTTTAAAGACACTGGTTTTTTTGAAATGTTGCACAGATTAGCCAAGAATACTGAAGAAGATGAAAAAGGTTACATCAGGCAGACAAAATGATTTTTATTTATTTAATAAGGATAAAACGAAGAAAATAGTTAATGCACATTATTTTTATACTAACCCGTGGTGTTGATCCAATCACGAACTAACCTGGCAATTAATTTCCTGATAATCAGGATTGTTTATTTTTTGTGGTTATTTATTGCCCTGTAATCCATGAATTAGGGCCATACCTGCCAAATACTAGAAGGTAACCTCCTTATAATCAACAATTTGCCAAAAAAATAATCCGCACAACGAGTTATACTACTGATAAATTTCCGACGGCATCATAGCGAAGGAACCCGTCATTAATTAATTCCCGAACGGTTATTAGAAAAGCTTTTTCATGATCAGGAGCCAGTTGAGCCACCAGTTGCTGGATAGTAATTGATTCTTTACTAACCAGTTGCAAAATGCGTTGTTTTTCTTCAGGCTGACTGGCCAGACGTACTTTTTTCCGGGCCAGACAGGTATCACAAATGCCGCATTCATAGTCGCTGATTTCCCCAAAATATTCCAGCAGTAATTGCGTGCGGCATCGTCTGGTATTCTGGCAATAGGCTCGGACGGCCCGGACCTTTTCTATATCCCGCTCACGACGAGCAGCGATAGACGAGCTGGAAAGAGGTAGAGCCGCGGCATCATATCGAGGGGTTAAAAACGTAAGTTGCGGCTGATTTTTCTGCGGATCGTACTCCAGAATATCTAATTCCTGCAAATGATTTAATAAGGAACGAACTTCTGCTTCTGAAATCAGAACTATTTTACCAATGGCAGCTTCCGAAATAATAACATAATCGGTAAACAATCCACCACCATACATGCGTAACAGGACTTTTGTAAAGGCATCATATCGTTCATTGCGAAGCTGAAAATCATACAACGCTCGATTATCAATCATAAAGTGAAGTCTAGATGGGTTATAATAGGCTTCACTTAACTGAATAAAGCCTTCGCTCTCAAGTAATTTCAAAGCATAATACGCATCAGTAGTAGGCAGGCCAAAAGTTGACTGAAACTCGTGCAGGTCGAAGTCATAACTACTGCCTTCGCCGGCTCCTGTGGCTAAGCGAAAATAATTCGCCAGACATTGATAAACGTGGCGAATGGTATCTATTTCCGGATACTGCTGCTGAACCTGGCGTTCGAGTTCTTGCCCATCGGCTGGAGCCACCAACGCCGTTGCATAGGCTTTCTCGCCATCACGCCCAGCCCGACCCGCCTCCTGAAAATAGGCTTCCAATGTATCGGGTAAATCCAGGTGGATAACCGTCCGAACATCTGGCTTATCAATCCCCATACCAAAAGCATTCGTCGCCACCATTACCCGCACTTTACCCGATAACCAGGCTTCCTGCCGCTGATTCCGTTCCCGCGTGGATAAGCCTGCATGATAAAACGTTGCGGAAATTCCTCGCCTTACCAGGTCATTAGCAATCAGTTGCGTTCGCCGGCGATTACGAGCGTAAATCACTGACGGACCGGGTACATTTGTTAAAATTTTCAGTAAACGTCCTTCTTTGTCTTCCGTAGGTAATACCGAATAAGAAAGGTTAGGTCTGGCAAAGCTTTGCTGAAAAATCCGTTCGTTTCGCAAGGCTAGTTTGGCAATAATGTCTGCCTTTACTTCTGGTGTGGCTGTAGCTGTCAGGGCTAATAAAGGCACACCAGGAAACCATTCCCGGCACTCGGCAATTTGCAGGTAAGGTGGCCGGAAGTCATAGCCCCAGGCCGATACACAGTGAGCTTCATCTACGGCAATCAGCGTAATTTTCATCTGTTTTGCTCTTACCCGAAACAGTTCCGTACGTAACCGCTCAGGCGAAACGTATAAGAAGCGTACCTTTCCATAAATACAGGCGTCAAGGGCATGGTCTATCTGGCGGTAACTCATACCTGAGTATACGGCTTCGGCTGAAATACCTCGTTTCCGCAGATTCTCTACCTGATCTTTCATTAGGGCAATCAGAGGAGAAATAACCAGACAGACTCCTTCGCGGGCTAAAGTGGGTACCTGAAAACAGATTGACTTTCCACCACCAGTAGGTAATAAAGCCAGCACATCGTGCCCCGCCAGAATAGCCTCGATGATCTCCCGTTGTAAAGGCCGGAAGGCTTCATATCCCCAATACTGTTTAAGAATTTCGTCAATTGTCATATCTTTTGCCGCTGAAGCTGTAAATTTCTAAAAAAGTTATTGCAGGGTTTAGGGAATTTGAGTTTTCGGGTTAGGGTTTTCAGTGATTATTGCTGCAGAAACGCCGATTGGTCTTCTTTTTCGATTACCTATCGCTACTATTCTGAAGGAATAGCTAACGCTGAACATTTCAATCGAATGACCCTACCTCGATGGATGAGAGCACGTCTCCTCGTCATGGGTAACTCTTTGGCCTGTTTGCAGCTTGAATAATTGGACTTTAAAACAAGGGATCTCTACTCTCGGAAACGTCTCTGAAGCCACACAACCCCGGTAGTATATTACATCATCTTTACTTTTTATGAAAACCTGTTTACCCTTTGTCACGATTTTTCTTTTTATCCAGATTTCGTGTACAGTTACCCGACATCCGGTAGCACCTAAACAACCACTTGATACCCTCTGGACCTCCGCTGTATTCGCCAATCATCATGCCGGATTGGCCCTTTACGACCTGGACAATCAGAAGACCATTTACGAACATCACTCCGAGCGATACTTTGTTCCAGCTTCCAACACGAAGCTGTTTACGTTTTATACCGGGTTAAAAACCCTCGGAGATTCGGTAGAAGCCTTACGCTATGTCGTTCGAAATGATTCGTTGATTTTCTGGGGCACAGGCGACCCTACCCTACTAAACATCAACATTCCCAGCCGTAAAGCCCTCGAATTCTTAGGTAGTCGATCAGAAAAGCTCTTTTACTGGCCAGGGAATTTCCAGCAGGATTTTTTTGGTTTAGGCTGGGCCTGGGATGATTACAACGATTATTACCAACCTGAACTCACGGCTATGCCCGTATACGGGAATGTGATTCGTTTCAAAGCTAAACCCGATCGCTCGCTTGAAATAACTCCGGCAACCTTCGGTTATTTTACCGACCAGGCGGGCGATACTTTTCGTATTCAACGTGACCTGACAGAAAACCGCTTTCATGGAAACCCTGCTCCGGTCACACCAACGTACGAGCAGCATGTACCCTTTCGTACTTCCAGCGAATTAACGGTTCGATTACTACAGGATACATTAAAGAAGCCCGTCCAATTTCTTCCTGATTTTTCCGGTTCTGGTTATCAGACGATTCAGTCGGTTGCCGTAGACACACTGTATAAGCACATGCTTCAACCGTCTGACAATTTCCTGGCCGAGCAGATTTTGCTGTTAAGTGCCTCCAAACAACAGCACCCTATGGAGAGCAAAGTCGCCATTGACTATATGCTCAACACGTACCTGGCGGATTTACCAGATAAACCAGGCTGGGTTGATGGCTCAGGACTTTCCCGCCATAATTTGTTTACCCCTCGTAGCATCGTTATGTTATTGCAAAAATTATATCGGGAGATTCCACGCGAACGCTTATTCCCCTTACTAGCCGTAGGCGGACAAAGTGGAACACTTAAAAGCAGCTACCGGCCTGTTGATGGAAAACCATACATTTTTGCCAAATCAGGCTCTTTAACGGGCTGTTACAATCTAAGCGGTTATCTGATCACCAAGACCGGGAAAACCTTTATTTTCAGTTTTATGAATAACAATTTCAATCGGTCAACAAGTGACATTCGGAAAGAAGTAGAACGCATTCTCACTGCCATACGGGAACGCTACTAAGCCTTCAAAACCATATTATTCACCAATCGTTCAGCTTAAAAAAGTACTATTACTTAATTATCAGAGGGCTTTTACCAAAAAATACGCAGGCTGCCTTCCGCATTCCGGGGTGCCCGTGTTTACCTTTGTTTTGGAAATCAATCAGCATGGAGTCCCCAAAACCATTCATTGTTGGCATTACTGGCGGTAGTGCTTCGGGCAAAACCCTATTTCTGAAGAGTCTGTTAGCTGCTTTTTCAGAAGAAGAAATTACCCTTATCTCTCAGGATAATTATTATCGTTCCCGGCACGAAGTCCCTTTAGATCAGCACGGCGTTCATAATTTTGATTTGCCGGAATCCATTGATTTTAAGCAATATGCCCAGGATATTCACGATTTACGGGAAGGCAAAACAGTTACCAAGCTCGAGTACACGTTTAATAATCCCGATATTGTTCCGAAAGTCTTAACCTTCAAACCCACTCCTATTATTATCGTAGAAGGCATTTTCGTATTTTATTTTGAAGAAATTGCCAATATGCTGGATCTGAAAGTATTCATTGCCGCCAAGAATAATATTAAGCTCAATCGTCGGATTCGCCGGGATGCCGAAGAACGAGGCTATGATATTAACGACGTGCTTTATCGCTGGGAACACCATGTTCGCCCTACCTATCAGCAGTATATCAAACCCTATAAAGCCGATGCCGACGTAGTTATTCCCAATAATCATCATTTTGAAAGAGGCCTCGAAATGCTGATTTGTTACTTAAAGACCAGGGAAATCGTATTACCAAAACGTTAACCATTTGATTCCTTCTGGGTTTGTCTTCTCTTTTTCGAAATTCGATATAGGCCCCGACGAGCAAAATGCGTTACTTTGCGAAGCAAATTTGGCAGACCACAGATTAACAGGTAAAAAGATATTGAATGAATGTAGTTCTGTTGGGCAGTGGAAGGTGTACTTCGTTCAATCCGTTTGCTTTTTATCACTCAATCTGTCTCTCTCATTTATACATCTAAAATAAAACTCCCTATGAGTACGATTCAGTACGTACACGCTCGTCAGATTCTGGATTCGCGTGGTAACCCTACTGTTGAAGTGGACGTTCGCACCGAAAATGGCTTCGTTGGTCGGGCCGCAGTTCCTTCCGGAGCATCCACTGGTATCCACGAAGCCGTTGAACTTCGTGATGACGACAAGTCCGTATATCTTGGCAAAGGTGTTCTGAAAGCCGTTGAGAACGTCAACGAAATCATCTACCCTGAGATTCTGGGTATGTCAGTTTTTGAACAAAACCTGATCGATAAACTCATCATTGAATTAGACGGTACGCCTAACAAAGGCAAACTGGGTGCTAATGCTATTTTGGGGGTATCGCTGGCTATTGCAAAAGCGGCTGCACAAGAAGCTGGTTTACCTTTATATCGCTATATCGGCGGTGTGAATGCGAATACATTACCCGTTCCGATGATGAACATCATGAACGGTGGTGCCCACGCAGATAACGCTATCGACTTCCAGGAGTTTATGGTTATGCCTGCTAAAGCAGAAACCTTCTCGCAATCAC
Source organism: Siphonobacter sp. (assembly GCA_047605205.1). GTDB lineage: Bacteria > Bacteroidota > Bacteroidia > Cytophagales > Spirosomataceae > Siphonobacter. The sequence goes on along the minus strand of JASGGE010000162.1, from coordinate 1,180 downwards.
TTCGGATGGGGACTGAAGTATTCCACGCTCTGAAAGGTGTATTGAAATCAAAAGGCTATTCTACTAACGTTGGTGATGAAGGTGGCTTTGCTCCGAACATCCAGTCGAACGTTGAGGCTTTGGAAACCATCCTGATAGCAATCGAAAAAGCAGGATACCGTCCAGGTGAAGATATCTTCATCGCAATGGATGCTGCTGTTTCTGAGCTTTGGAATGAAGAAAAAGGCAAATATGTATTCAAGAAATCAACGAAAGAAGAATTAACTTCTTCTGAACTGGTTTCTTTCTGGACTGACTGGGCTAACAAATACCCCATCATTTCAATCGAAGACGGGATGGCCGAAGACGATTGGGATGGCTGGAAAGCTCTTACTGACAGCATCGGTTCAAAATGCCAGCTAGTAGGTGATGACTTGTTCGTAACCAACGTAAAACGTCTGGAAATGGGTATCGAAAAAGGAGTTGCTAATGCCGTATTGGTAAAAGTTAACCAAATCGGTTCATTAACTGAAACGATCGATACCGTTAATCTGGCGAAACGTAACAGCTACAAAAACATCATGTCGCACCGCTCAGGTGAAACAGAAGATGCAACCATCGCTGACTTGGCTGTTGCTCTGAATACAGGCCAAATCAAAACGGGTTCTGCTTCTCGTTCTGACCGTATGGCTAAATACAACCAGTTACTCCGTATCGAGGAAGAATTAGGCGATTCAGCTTACTTCCCTGGTCTGAAGTTCTAAGTTAATTTTGGGCTATGAGTGTTTACTCATAGCCCTTTTTTCTGCTGAGTTATGATTCGTTCACTGCTTCTTCGGTTCCGTACGGCTGCCATTCTGGTATGGTTGCTGATGATTTTCATTAGCGATTATAGCCCCTGGAAGCAATTTCAAATGACTCGTGAATTATCAGGGTTAAAAGAGCAAAAAGCCTTTATTGAAAAGGAGATTGTACGGATTCATGACGAACGTAAAGCCATTTCTGCTTCTTCTGCTTCACTCGAAACCTTCGCTCGTGAAAGGTATCTAATGAAAAAGGATAATGAAGAGGTATTTGTTTTGGTAGACGATCAGGGGAAACCTATCGAATAGTCTGTTGGTTACAGAAATGAGTCTTTTTCATTCATCTGTACATTCTTCTTCTATGATTCGCGTTCTTTTTGTTTGTTTAGGTAATATCT
>JASGGE010000161.1:0-7691 GCA_047605205.1 Siphonobacter sp. | reverse complement strand
ATCGCTCAGTTAGATAAAATTTGTGACCTGGCCGACCAATATGACGCCATGGTGATGGTTGATGAATGTCATGCCAGCGGATTCTTAGGAAAAACAGGTCGGGGTACACCAGAATACCGGAATGTTTTTGGGCGAATTGATATCATCACCGGGACATACGGGAAAGCATTAGGCGGGGCTTCGGGTGGATTTACTGCGGCTCGTAAAGAGATTGTGGAATTACTGCGTCAGCGTTCAAGACCTTATTTGTTCTCAAATACCGTAGCACCGGCTATTGTTGGAGCTTCGCTCAAAGTACTGGAATTACTGAAGTCGTCAACCGAGCTGAGAGATAAGCTGGAAGGTAATACTCAGTATTTCCGTAAAGCCATGGCGGATGCTGGTTTTGATATTATTCCTGGCGAGCATCCGATTGTGCCTATTATGCTGTATGATGCCCCACTGGCTCAGCAGTTTGCTGCTCGGTTATTAGAGGAAGGTATTTATGTAATTGGATTTTTCTACCCGGTAGTACCACAGGGAAAAGCCCGTATACGCGTACAAATATCGGCAGGCCACGAACCAGAGCACCTGAAAAAAGCCATAGCTGCTTTTACGAAAGTAGGGAAAGAGTTAGGTGTATTGAAGTAATTAAAATAGGCAAACAAGTAGAGCCCTTGCCCCGCAAGGGCTCTACTTGTTTTATACGCCTTTCCGGGCCAGATATAGGTGTATATTCAGTAAAGCACAAGCGTTGGCCATTAATCCCAGGGCTTCCTGAATGGGCACAACACGCGTGAGAATAAATTCGTCGTGATCAGAACCCGTATGCTGAGAGTCGTATTTAAAAATTTCTTCTTTGGGCAGTTCCAGTTCCACATAAAAAAAATACATCGCCTCATCACTAGTTCCGCTGCTGGGGAAGAGTGGTTTTTCGTTTAGCGAAATAACTTGCAAAGGGTCTACCCGTAAACCCGTTTCTTCCTGAATTTCACGAACGGCTACATCCAAAGGTTTATCCGTTCCATCAACCATGCCAGCGGGGTGCTCGTACATATAACTGCCATCACATATCCGGCGTTGTTGTACTAAAAGCAGGTATTTATCTTTTGTAGTTTGATCAATCAGGCAAGTTAGGGCAGACACTACTTCACCTTTTACAAAACATAAAGGGAGAATTTTATGACCCTCCGGGACAGTAGCGTCCAAATCAAAAAGGCCGAATAGCAGTTCTCCGTCAGGGCGATATTTAGTAAAGTACTCTTTTGTGCCGTGCACCACTACGCCATTGCGTTGTAAGTTTTTCAGCCAAAGCTGGTATTTGTGTGATTGTTCATATGAAGCCATAAAACAAAATTAGCTTTTCAGAAATCGGATGCAACCTTAGGGCATTCTCCTGCATCTTTGTAGCGTGTTTTCGTGGTAAGTGTTTGAAGAAGCCTGGCCAGGGATTTCCTCAAACAATAAACCCATATTATTTAAACCATTTTTTCAAAATAGCCATGATTCGTTATTATGTATTGCTTGCCGGGCTGGGAATGTCGGTGTTAGGCCACGCTCAGAATACAAAAACCATTGACATAAAGCCCTTTTCAAAGGTTAGAATTTTAGGGTGTGTCACTGCTGAGCTGAAACAAACCAGTTCACCTTCCCTGACAGTCTCGGCCAATCGGAATGTGGATGAGGCACGTCTTACATTCGATAATAAAGGAGATGAATTAATAATTCGACAAGAATGGGGAAAAGAAGTCTTCAAGAAAGGGGATTGCCGGGCTAGTGACATTAAAATTAACCTGGGCTTTTTGGCTTTGGAAGCCATTACTACTGGCGTAGGAGCAGAAGTTACGGTATTAACTCCTTTACAAACCCGTGACCTGGACCTCGACGCCACGACGGGAAGTCGGTTAACGCTGCAGGCAGAAGTAAAGAATTTAATTGTAAAATCGGTGCAGGGCTCCGTCGTAACCTTATCGGGAACAGCTGATGAGCAACAGGTTACCGTAAATACCGGTGGTGAGCTGCACGGCTATGACCTAAATAGTGAAGATGCCTTCGTAAAGGCAAATACGGGAGGGGTCGCCCAGATAAATGTATCAAAGCGTCTGGATGCAAAAGCCAGTACTGGTGGGGCAGTACGGTTTAAAGGAAATCCGGCCAAGAAAGAGGTGAACACATCTTTAGGTGGTGAGGTAGGAAGTGGCAAATAAGGTTAGGCTAACTTCAAAGAAGAAAGGGCACTGTGAGTGCCCTTTCTTCTTTGAAAATTATTTACTTCCTGGCAGAGCAGGTAAGCTTTCGTTTCCGGTATCATTGACGGCCTGAATGGCAAAGAAATAGGAATCCCGCGAGTAAGGCAGGATAATGGTAGTATCGCTTACATATATTTTCTTTTGCCAGAATGGTTGATATGTTTCCCGCAGGAGTACGTAATACCCTTTTACCTTTCCTGTTTTGGGGGCTTCCCAGGCTAATTTAGTCTGGCTGGCGGGGCCTCTTAAATCCAATTGAACATTTTGCGGCATTTGAGGTGCCTTTGCCAGATTAACCAGAGTTGCCAGGTTAACGCAAGCATTTTTGCGTAGGTATTCAAAATCCATAAACTGGATTAAGTCGCCATACTGAACGTTTTTTTCGGTATGAATGTCCTGATGCTGGTGATCAAAATTTTCGTTCATCTCAGTAATGCGGACAGCGGCAAAACCCCGGTTTACAAAAGGAGTATGATCGCCACCCCGCTGAAAACGGTCATTCCTGAAAATTAATACTACTTCCAGCTGATCAACATAGCGTTCACCCACTTCCTTGAAATAACGAGCAACCTGACGAGCCTTTCCATCACTTTCACCACCTACCGCACGAATGCGAGTGGCCTGTTCTGCGGTCTGATAACCAGGGAGCCCTTCACTGAAAACGCGAAGCCGGGTATTGTCAATCAAACCCGTTTCACTCCCCGCCGACGAACCCATCGTATCATTGTTTAATACGGCTTCAATATTACTTTTCTGATCAACGGCTTGCTGAGCGAAATATTCAGCCCCGTATAAGCCCTGCTCTTCTCCGCTAACTACCAGAAAAACAAGGGTAGCAGGGAAGTTACTTTTCGACAAAACACGGGCTAACTCCAGAACAGTAGCTACGCCGGAACCATCGTCGTTGGCACCAGGTGAATCAATGTCGCGGTTCATAATATCCTTTGCTCGAGAATCGATGTGGGCTGAAATGACGAATACCCGGTCATCGCCCGGATCGCTACCTTTCAGGGTGGCAACTACATTGGCAATCTCATATTCTTTGTCAATACGGCGGCCATCTGGTTTTAAATTCCAGGTCTGGAGTTGGGCGGTCAACCGGCCATTAGAAGATTTACTATAATTCTGGAATTGGCTTAATACCCACCTACGTGCAGCGGCAATTCCCTTTTGTGGAGTAGAGTTGGAACTAAGGGTATGGCGGCTACCAAATGAGACTAATTTCTCTACCGTATGTTTCATAGAATCAGCAGAGAGCTGATGAACATATCGATCAATTTCGGGGTCTCGCTGAATAATTTGCTGACCAAAGCTGCTTAAGGGAATGAGAAGTAGTAGTAGAAAACGCATACAAAGAAGTTTAATATATGCTGCAAAATAAGAAAGAAGCGGATAACCGATCCAGGAGAGTATTCTGCCGGGAGGTTTTAGTCGACCAAAAACAAAATAAGGCTGAGCGAAACGCTCAACCTTATCCCACTTAACCTCTAAACCTATTTTACTATGAAAAAACGCTAACCTCTTACAAGGACAAAATCTTTGAATAATGCTTCTTCTTCGTGCCTTCTGCTGATTTTCAAAGATTGAACGAAACGAAATAATTGTTTAAAACCAGCTTGTCTAAACGTTTAATTTGCCGATGATCGTAATATAAAAAAACTTTCAATTATTTCGGCAATTTTGTTCCGTCTTGCTATTAAATTTCTGAGCCATCTCCCTGTTTTTAGAACTGCAAAGCGGGGTGATTTATGACTGCTATTTCGAGACTTCAAATCATTATCTCTTAACTGATAGCAAAGTTACAAACAGTTTTTGACATTTCATGGTATTTTACAATTTGTCTCCTGCTGTTTGATGCTACAAACTTAGATGGATTTTTCTAATAGTCCAAATGGTACAAAATCAAGATTCAAAATATTATTCGGAATTTTATGCTTAATATAGTCCGATATTAACCTTTGTGGAGCGTAATATTCAGGAAATGTCAATTTTTATTTGGTATTTATATATTGAAACTTCTTAAAAATATGTAAGAATATAAATTAAAAATTCTTGTTTTTATACAATTATTCGTTAAAATTATTCATCGTCTGATCAATGCCTAAAGTACAAAAACTAAGTAAAATATCTCCGGCACGATCCAGGCGTTCGGGAAGTTGCTCAAACTCAGCCCGATCAAATTCACTTAGAACATAATCTACCTGATGCCCTTTTGGGAAACCATTCCCTACTCCGAACCGCAATCTGGCATATTGGTCTGTACCCAAAATCTCCTGGATATTTCGTAAACCATTTTGCCCACCGTGCGAACCTTTAGGCCGTAGTCGAAGCTTTCCAAAGGGAAGAGCCAAATCATCGGTAATGACCATCAGGTTTTCCGTAGGAATTTTTAATTCTTTTAACCAGTAATTCACGGCTTTGCCACTTAAATTCATGTAAGTAGTGGGCTTAATAAGGTAAATAGTCCGGCTTTTATGCTTCAGCTCGGCTCCATAAGCCAGTCTGCCTAAATCAAATTTTAAATCGAATCGAGCGGCCAGTCGGTCTAATACCATAAAACCTGCATTATGGCGGGTAAGGGCATATTCGGGGCCAATATTCCCCAAGCCAGCTATTAAATATTTCATTATTTAAAAAGAATGCTCAGCGTCTGTTAAAATCTTCAAACGTATCCTAACCGGCTGACCTTCATTGATAAAATAAATTTTACAAAAAAAAATGACACTGCAGTTTATGCTTTTGTTCTCAAGTATCCGCAAAAAATCAAATAGAAAAGCGAATTTCGCCCCGCAGGATTCCCAAATCCTAATTTTGAATGCCTAATTTTGTTCCGCTATGCAGCGACGTTTGCTTCTTGCCAGTCCGTTGCTGGAAATTACCGTTAGTCGGTTGTGCCAGCAACTTATCGAGAACCATCAAACCTTTGCAGACTCAGTAGTATTGGGTTTGCAACCGCGTGGTATTCATTTGGCCCAGCGAGTTCATCAGGAATTAGAACGAACCACCGGCCACAGTATTCCGTTTGGATGGATTGATGCCACCTTTCATCGCGATGACTTTCGTCGCCGCGAATCCATTGTTCGCCCTAATCAAACCAGGATACCATTTACCATAGAAAAGAAGCGAGTCATTTTAATTGATGATGTAATCGCAACCGGGCGGATGGTGCGGGCGGCGTTAGATGCAATGACTTTTTTCGGTCGGCCAGAAAAAGTAGAGCTAGTAGTGTTAATTGACCGGAGCTATAATCGGGATATACCCATTTCGCCTGATTACATAGGCATGAAAGTCAATACCCTTGATACGCAGCGGGTAGTAGTGGAATGGAAAGAACAAGGACACGAAAAAGACGGTATTTGGTTAAGTGACTAATGTCAGCTCCCTGGCTTTTGAGCGGGGAGTTTTTTTATGAAGTTTTTACAGGGTTGAACAGTTTGTAGCCTGGCTTGAAAAACCGTTAGAATGCGGTAGTGAATTGTATAAAGGAACACCATACACAATGCTCTCGGGTTACCCTAAATCCGGAGAGTTTAATCATATTACAACGTGCTAAGTACGAGACATCTTTTGGGCATTAAGGACCTCAGCGAAGAGGATATCCAGTTGATTTTTCAAACAGCCGATGAGTTCAAAGAAGTACTCAACCGTCCCATTAAAAAAGTACCCTCTTTGCGGGATGTGACGATTGCGAACGTTTTCTTTGAAAATTCAACGCGTACACGTCTTTCATTCGAACTGGCAGAAAAGCGGCTTTCGGCAGATGTTGTGAATTTTTCCTCTTCTGGAAGTTCAGTGAAGAAAGGAGAAACTTTGCTGGATACGGTAAATAATATTCTGGCCATGAAGGTTGACCTGATTGTGATGCGGCACAGTTCGCCTGGTGCACCGCATTATCTGGCCAGCCGTATTCCGGCCAACGTGGTAAATGCCGGAGATGGTACGCACGAACACCCCACGCAAGCCTTGTTGGATGCCTTTTCCATTCGCGAAAAGTTAGGGGATGTTGCTGGGAAGAAAATAGCCATCATTGGGGATATTCTGCATTCACGCGTGGCTTTATCAAATATCTTTTGCCTGAAAAAACTTGGAGCAGAAGTGATGGTATGCGGCCCCAGTACCCTGATCCCGAGGCATATTCGTGAGCTAGGTGTACTTGTCTCGCACAATGTGCATGAGGCTCTTCGCTGGTGTGATGTTGCGAACGTATTACGCATCCAACTGGAACGCTTGCAGGTGAAGTATTTTCCAAGCCTCCGGGAATATTCGCTTTACTATGGTATCACCAGGCAAATGCTTGATGAGCTGGATAAACCGATTGTTTTGATGCACCCCGGCCCCATTAACCGTGGGGTGGAATTAAGCTCAGATGCTGCAGATTCACCTGAGCATTCTATTATTCTCAATCAGGTAGAAAACGGTGTAGCAACGCGTATGGCAGTGCTTTACTTACTTGCGGCTCAGAATTAAACCAGTTGTTGTTTGGGCAGAGACATTCCATTACAACGTAGCATGTAAAAGCCTGAATCTCGTTTAGTGATTCAGGCTTTTTGATGTTTAAAATGCCAGCGAAAGATTAACCAATCAGTCGTTTCAGGCTGGCAAGGATCACGACAATACCTACCAATATCATCATGGCTTTTAGTGGTAATTTACTGGCTAGGCGAGCGGCAATTGGTGCCGCAATCATCCCACCAATCATCAGACCAGCAATAACCTGCCATTGGGATAAGCCTATTACAAAAAAGAAAGTTAAAGAAGAGGAAAGTGAGATAAAAAATTCTGCAAGATTTACTGAACCAACAGTGTAACGAGGATGACGGCCTGAAGCAATCAGGCTTGAGGATACAATAGGGCCCCAGCCACCGCCACCTACTGAATCCATAAAACCACCAAACCAGGCGAGAGGACCAATCAATTTAATAGGATTTTTCTTCTGACGTTTAATCAATGCTTTACGAATAATAACAGCTCCCAGAATCAATGTATAGATTGAAACAGCTGGCTTCACGTAGGTCATGTACTGTTCTAAGACAGACGATAGTAAATAAGCTCCTAATACGGCTCCGATAACGCCGGGAATCAAAAGAACTTTAAAAAGTTTAGAATTTACATTCCCGTATTTCAGGTGCATATAACCCGATACACCACTTGTAAAGATCTCGGAGGTATGCACACTCATGGAGACCACGGAAGGACTTACGCCGACGTTACTTAAAAATGTAGTGGCAGTAACGCCATAAGCCATTCCCAGGGCTCCATCAACCATTTGGGCAACGAAACCGCCAGCGATGTAATAAAAGATATCAACCGTAACAGAATTGAAGGCATTAATAACTTTTTCAACCGTAAGAAAGCTGAAAAGCAAATGCCCGAATACCATTAAAGCAAGGGCATTAAATACGTGGATGATGACTTCAGCTGGTTTGCGTTCGCGTTTCCAGAGTGTATAAATTGCCTCAACGA
>JASGGE010000160.1:0-7707 GCA_047605205.1 Siphonobacter sp. | reverse complement strand
CAGCATTCAGAATTTCACCGATACTAACCATTACTTGACGAGCCTCCGCACGAACACCAGCTTTATTAGCAGCTAAATCAGCAGCAATCTGGCCTGAAACGAACATAATGGAGTTAACTTTAACCGCCTGCGAATAGGGACCAATAGGGGCCGGAGCATTGGGAGAGAAAACAATCTGCTTCTTCATTGACTTGGGAACGAAAATTTTACGCAGGCAAGATATAAAAAACCTGCTAGTAATGAAGATGTCCTATCCTTTACTACCAGAAGATGCTTTATTTTTCATGAAATATTAATTCATTCTTAGAAACCAATGACCTCATCGGAGACACGCCCGCTCTATCATCGTGTATCCCATACGCTGATTATTATCGCCTTATTAACTTATGGGATTTTTATTGGCCAGGAGATTATTGTTCCCCTGGCTTTGGCTACGTTGTTAGCAATTCTATTACGACCAGTAGAAGCCTGGTTAATGCGGATAGGGTTTCATAAAGTAATGGCTATTAGTTTGGCTTTGATTCTAGCGATTATTGTTCTTTCGGGTATCGCCTTTTTCATCTTAATGCAGATCTCCAATTTTACAGATGACTGGCCCAAACTACAGGATAATATAAACGATTTTTATCAGGATGCCCGCCGCTGGATTCGCAGCCAGTATAACGTTAGTTACCGTCAGCAAAATCAATACATAAAACAGGCTCAACAGAAAACGATTGAAAGTTTACAGGGTAATGGAGCAGGTGCAATTGCCGCTTTGTCAGGGCCACTCGGCACACTGGCTTTGCTACCGATATATGTATTCCTGCTTTTGTATTACCGAACGATGCTTCTGAAATTCATTGTTTCCTTGTTTGCTGAAAAACATTCAGAGCGAGTGTGGGAGATTATTGGCCAGACTAAAACAGTTATTCAAAGTTACGTAGTAGGCTTATTGCTGGAAACGGCCTGTGTGGCATTGCTTAACTCTTTGGGGCTTATAGCCCTTGGCGTAAAATATGCCTTTTTGCTCGGAGCACTTGGGGCTATCCTGAACCTGATTCCCTATATCGGCGGCTTGATTGCTATTGTTCTAACCGTTTTAGTGGCCTTTATGAATAACCCGGACCCTTCCGTGCTGTTAGGAGTGGTGATTGTCTACCTGGTTGTTCAGTTTATTGACAATAATTTTTTTGTACCCGTAATTATCGGCTCAAAAGTAAAGGTAAATGCTTTAGTATCAATTATTGGCGTGCTGATTGGCGGAGCCTTGGCGGGGGTGTCAGGTATGTTTTTGTCAATTCCGGCCATTGCCTTGTTGAAAGTTATCTTTGATCGGGTAGAAGGACTGGAAGCTTGGGGAGTTCTAATTGGGGACGATACTCCTGAAGACTCCCGACGAATTAGATTCCCAAAATGGCTGCGATTTTGGGAACGTAGCTAGGAAAAAGCGAGTTAAAACGTAATTCGTCTTTCCGGGAACTTTAAAGCTGCCTTTGTAGCTCCTTAACTAGCTGATTTCGAATGCTCAGTGCCTCCTATCGTAGCGTAAAAACTTTTATAAACGGGTATGCGTCCTCTGCCATAGCCTTAATGTTGCTAGCGTCACTCTTGTTTGCTCTTATGAATGTTATTGCGAAGCAACTGAGTGGAAGGTTTGATGCTATCGAATTAGTTTTTTTCCGAAACATTGTTGGGGCAACTTTTATTCTTGCCAGTCTATATCGACAACCTATGCAGCAACCGGGGGGTAAACGCTGGTTGCTGATTTTTCGGGGCATTGTCGGAACCTGTTCTTTATTTACCCTTTTCTATTCCATTCGTACACTGAGTTTGGGTACAGCTTCAGCCTATCAGTATACCTATCCCATCTTTCTGAGTCTGCTGTCGTTTTTGTTTTTTGGAGAAAAACTGAATCGACGTGAATGGATAGCTATTGGGTTAGGCTTTGCTGGAATCCTGTTCATCTTCCGGCCGGATGTTCAAATGCCTCTCCGCTGGCATATTATTGGCCTTACGTGTGCTATTCTTACGGCGGTATCTTATCTGTCCATACGTGGCCTGAAACAATACTACGACACTCGCTCTATTGTATTATCCTTCATGCTATCGGGGGTATTCATGCCGCTGATTTCAATGAGTTTAGGAGAGTTCAGCCCAGAACCTAATGTCTTACTGGGGCATTTTGTACTGCCTGAGGGTTGGGAATGGCTCATATTATTTGGTATGGGCATGGCTGCTTTGTTGGCCCAATTGTGTATGACTCGCTCGTTAGGTATGGATAAAGCCGGACGAGTTTCAGCCATTGGGTATTCCAATATTGTGTTCTCTCTTATTCTTGGTCTGCTATTGGGAGATCCCTGGCCTTCTATTCCAATGCTATGGGGCGTAGCTCTGATTATTTCAGGTGGCGTTCTAATCGCCTGGAAGAATAAAAAAACAAACTAACCTTTCGTAACGCTGTTTGTATTCGTTTTTTTTTGACACCCATACAGGACAGTATGGGGCAGACGATTTACGGGGATAGAGCAGTAAAATATCGTCTTATCATTAACAGGTACAAACCTCTTACCTAACTCAACTCAATCATTTATCAAGTAACCTGACAGGGCATGAAATGCTTGAGGGAAAGGTATTGCCTTTCCGGAATAAAATACTGAAAATCAGTTACTTTAATAAAAGAATAACCAATCAAACTATATGTAAGCTATGACGGCCCTGGATGAAAAACTTGCTCTGCCCGTAGGGGTAACCTTAGATCGTTTTATCAAACGAAATCAGGAAGCATTTCCTTTTGCTACGGGTGAACTCTCGCAGTTATTGCGTGACATTGCCTTAGCCGCCAAGATCGTAAATCGGGAGGTGAACCGAGCCGGATTGGTTGATATTACCGGGGCGATTGGTACTGAAAATATCCAGGGGGAAAATCAGCAAAAACTAGATATCATTGCTCATATCCGATTTATTCGAGCCTTACGAAATGGAGGGGAAGTAGCTGGAATTGTTTCAGAAGAAGAAGAAAACATTTTGTTAACGGGGAATAACGATGCCCGTTATGTAGTAGCACTTGACCCACTTGATGGTTCTTCCAATGTAGATGTAAATGTTTCCATCGGAACCATATTTTCCATTTTTCGCCGGATTAGTGAACCAGGCCGTGAAGTAACTCCACCGGATTTTCTTCAGGGTGGCGATGCTCAGGTAGCAGCAGGGTATGTCTTGTATGGTAGTTCGACCGTCCTAGTATACACCACCGGCCATGGAGTAAATGTATTCACGTATGAATCTTCGTTTGGTGAATTCTTTTTGTCCCATGCCAATGTAACCATACCTGAAGACGGTACTATATACTCCGTTAATGATGGTAACCTGCCTGATTTCCCCCCACAAGTTGTACGGTATCTGGAGCTTTGCCGAAAGCGACGTTATGCTGCCCGCTATATAGGTTCATTGGTTGGGGACTTTCACCGGAATTTATTAAAAGGAGGTATTTACCTGTATCCGCCTACTTTGAAAGCTCCGAATGGAAAACTGCGGTTATTATATGAATGCTACCCATTAGCATTTCTAGTTGAACAAGCCGGTGGAATGGCTACCGATGGACGTCAACGCTTGTTAAGTGTTCCAATCCGTACTTTACATCAGCGAAGTCCACTGTGTATTGGTTCCAGAACGATGGTAAAGGAAGTAGACGCGATTCCTTCTATGATTCGGCCAAGCTCCTGATTTGAGCTAGGCCCCATATTACCCGTTCACGTGGATGCTTTTCTACACGAAGGAACTATTTTGTAGAATTTTACGATTTATTTTTTGGACAAAATGGGGTGGTGCTGAATTTTTAATTAATGAGGCATTACGAACCAACTCATTTTGTAGATATGGAAACGACAGTAGTAAATGAAAAACTAGTTGATGTATTGAATGATTTAATTCGGATTAATAATGATCGGATTGAAGGATACGAACGTACCGTCAAAGAAACAGAAGATGTTGATCTGAAAACACTTTTTAATCAGTTAGCAGATGAAAGCCGGACGTATCGGGATGAACTGAGCCGTGAAGTATTAAATCTGGGAGGCTCTCCGACCGATGAAACCACCACCTCGGGTAAATTTTACCGGGTATGGATGGACGTGAAAGCGGCTTTTACGGGTCATGATCGTACCGCTATTCTGGAAAATGCTGAATTTGGTGAAGATGCCGCTCAGGATGCCTATCAGGATGCTCTTGAATCAGATGCGAGTATGTCCACTGATATTCGTCAATTGATTAGTAATCAGAAAGCAAAGCTGAAAGATTCGCACGATGCCGTGAAAAAATACCGCGATTTGCACCGTTCACTTGACAACTAGTTTTGTCTGATGATAGCTAAAAAGCCTCGGCCCAGGTCGAGGCTTTTCTTGTTTACTTAAAGGTTCTATTTCGTCTTAGTTAAATACCATAAATCAGTATGAAAATATTTTATTGATGAGCTTTATATTTCTAAAATAATTTTCAAATACATCGCTTAAAATTCCGTTAGATCAGAAAAAATAAAAATAAATTTTTATCCTAACAAACAACTATTTGATTTGATATGTACATACAGGTTTTGATAACGGATGATTTATATAAATAATGCCTAATATGCTTACTATAAGATGATTATGGATATTAACTGGTATTTTAAGGGATATTGTTTTAAAAGAAGTTTTAATAAAAAATAAGTCTTAAACTATAAAATTTTTTAATTAATATGTGTGGAATTGTTGCGTATGTTGGTTACCGGGAAGCCTATCCACTAATCATTAAAGGTCTGAAAAGACTTGAATATAGAGGATATGATTCGGCAGGTATTGCTCTGTTAACAAATAGTGGATTAAACGTTTATAAAAAGAAAGGGAAAGTCGTCGATCTGGAAGAATCACTTCAAAACGAGGCTCTTTCTAGCACGGTTGGTATAGGGCATACACGTTGGGCAACACATGGAGAACCTAATGATCGGAATGCTCACCCGCATTATTCATATTCAAAGAACCTGGCTATTATTCACAATGGCATCATTGAAAATTATGGTTCTATCAAGCAAAATCTTCAAAATAAAGGCTATGTTTTTTACTCCGATACGGACTCGGAAGTGTTTGTTAACTTCATCGAAGACATTCGGGAAAAAACCTATTGCTCGGTTGAAGAAGCCGTTCGGCTGGCCATGCAAGAAGTTGTAGGAGCCTATGCCATTGTTGTGATCTGTAAAGATGAGCCTGGCACCTTAATTGCGGCTCGTAAGGGTTCTCCTCTGGTGATTGGGGTAGGCGGGCAGGAGTACTTCTTTGCCTCTGATGCCACTCCAATCATTGAATATACCAATGAAGTTATTTATCTGGATGATTATCAGATAGCCATCGCCCGGGAGGGTGAGTTGATGATCAAGGATATTGAAAATGTTCAGCAATCGCCTTATATTCAGCATATTGAATTAGAACTGGAAGCTATTGAAAAAGGTGGTTATGAGCATTTTATGCTCAAGGAAATCTTTGAGCAACCCCGTTCCGTAAAAGACTGCTTCCGGGGCCGGGTAAATGCCGATGAAGGCCATCTGGTATTAGGAGGTTTGCGGGAATATCTGGATGCTATTGCAAAGTCAGATCGGATCGTGATTGTGGCTTGTGGTACTTCCTGGCATGCGGGTTTGGTGGCCGAATATGTCTTTGAAGAATTGGCACGTATTCCGGTAGAGGTAGAATATGCCTCAGAATTCCGGTATCGCAACCCCATCATTAAGGAGGGCGATGTTGTAATCGCGATTTCGCAGTCAGGCGAGACGATGGATACCCTGGCTGCTCTCGAACTGGCAAAATCGAAAGGAGCTATTATTCTGGGGATTTGTAATGTGGTAGGGTCGTCTATCCCTCGTACGACACATGCCGGAGCCTATACCCACGCAGGGCCTGAAATTGGGGTAGCGTCTACGAAAGCTTTTACCGCTCAGGTTTCTGTTCTGGCTCTGATGGCTATTTCGGTGGCTCGCCGGAAAGAAAATTTACATGAAGATACTTTCCGACGCTTTTTGTTCGAATTGGAACGTATTCCGGATAAGATCGAAAAAGTACTGAAGAACGCAGAAAAGGTTAAAGAAATAGCGAATGTATTTAAGGACGTTTCTAACTTCATTTATTTAGGGCGTGGCCTGAACTTTCCAGTTGCTCTGGAAGGAGCACTGAAACTTAAGGAGATCAGCTATATCCACGCGGAAGGCTACCCGGCGGCTGAAATGAAACACGGCCCTATCGCCCTGATTGATGCAGATATGCCCGTAGTGTTTATTGCCACCAAAGATCAGTCCTACGAAAAAATCGTCTCAAATATTCAGGAAGTAAAGGCACGGAAAGGGAAGGTTATCGCGGTGATAACCGAAGGAGATAAGCTTATCCCAACGATGGCAGATTATGTTATTGAAATACCGGTTACTCACGAAATACTGATGCCTCTGTTGTCGGTTGTTCCCTTACAACTCTTATCCTATTACATTGCCGTGATGCGTGGCTGTAATGTCGATCAGCCCCGAAATCTGGCAAAGTCGGTCACGGTTGAATAAAAATGACATGGAAAATGCAGGTCCCGTTTTCGTTAGAAGCGGGACTTTTCTGTTGTTAACGTAACATGTGTTGGGAAAGCCTGGATCTAATTTCTATTTTAGGCAATCCTTTTTTCTTCTTTCCTATGAGATATCCTTTGTTTTACCTTGCGGCCATCCTGGTTTTGGCTGCCTGTAGTAAAAAAGTAAACTCCGGTACCGCTACTCCTGAAGAGCGTTTGAATGCCTTTTTTAAAAATACGTCTGATTTTAGTGGAGTAGTACTAATTGCCGATTATGGTAAGCCCTTGTATCATAAGGCGTTCGGTTACAAGAATTTTGATACAAAAGCTGAAATGACAACCTCCGCTATTTTTGAGCTAGCTTCGGTATCAAAACAGTTTACGGCCATGACCATCATGCTATTACAGGAAAAAGGCAAGCTCAATTATGATGATCTGATCGACAAGTATATTCCGGGCCTTCCGTATCCGGGAATTACCATTCGTCATTTGCTAAATCATACATCAGGACTGCCCGATTATCAGGAGGTGATGGATCAACACTGGGATAAAAGTAAAGTGGCTGGAAATACTGATAATATCGAATACCTGATTAAATACCACCCTGCCAGACTTTTCGAACCAGGCTTTAAGTATGAGTACAGCAACACCGGATATATGCTACTGGCCAGTATTACCGAAAACGTTTCCGGGCAGGATTTCATAGCCTTCTGCCACGCCAATATTTTTGGTCCGGCGGGTTTGATTCACACAGATATTCGAACGCAGCAACAGAAAGCTACTTTATCAGACATGGCCTGGGGACATCTGTATGTACCCGAAAAAAAATGGTATATGCGAGCAGACTCTTTTCCCCAGTTTAATTATGCCATTTGGTTAGGAAATCGGAAAGGACCGGGCCGGGTAAGTTCTACTACTTCTGATTTGTTAAAGTGGGATCAGGCTTTGTATACCTTTGTAAAACCACAGACGTTGCAAGCGGCCTTTTCACCCGCAACATTGACAAACGGCTCTTTATCACAATATGGTTTTGGCTGGATGTTAGATCAACACCCGAAATTGGGGAAGGTTGTTCGGCATACGGGGGATAATCCAGGCTATAAAACCCAGTTCATCCGCTACATTGATGCTAACAAAACGGCCATTGTCCTT
>JASGGE010000159.1:0-7719 GCA_047605205.1 Siphonobacter sp. | reverse complement strand
GTACTGTCCAAGGGGCCCTAAATTGGCCAAACGACGTTCAAAAATATCTGCCACGTTTGCAATTGTTAAAGTTGACAATCAAGACACTCAGCCGCTGGAAAAGGTATCTAAAAATTTATCACCTAATGGTAAACACTATGCTTGCCTTTACCAGTGGCCCGGGGTGTTTAATTCGTAATTCTACAACCGCAAAAATAGGATTTTTTCTGAGCAAAGCCAAGCTGATGCGACTAATATCCTGAAGCTGACTAAGTATTATTTTTTATTATCGACTTCATTTTCAAGGTTTAAGTGCAAATTGATTTACTTCTTCAGGTGTTTTGTTTTAGGAAGATGGCTACCTTCGTAAAAAGGCTCTGATCTTTTGCAGATGAGGGCTGATCTGTATTCCTTAATGGGTAATCTCATGAGCCATTTCCCGCGGGTGGTATTCTGGAAATGGAATGGTCTGGTATGATACTTTTACGCTTTTTTGACCGTATTATTTTTTTAGTTCTGTTTGCAGGGATGCTATACGTTGGCTGGCGGGCAATGCACCCAGCAACCGATCAGCTAGCCCAACAATATGGTTCTGCTCTGAACGAACAGCGGCAACGCCTTTACTTACGCCCGGTTGGGGAGGATGATCAACTTACACTCCGAAAAAATGGAAATGAAGTAACCCAAATTGACTGGCGGCCCAAAATATTTCCCAACACGAGTCGACCTTATTTCCTGAAAAAGGAAGTTTTTCTACAACACAAAAAACTTATTCAGGAAACCGACACCTACCTCTTTCCTTTTAAGAAAGGTACGCAACGTTTGCATTTTGATTATTTTCCTGACAGTATTCCCGCCCGCCAGTTCCGGGCTCGGCTGGAGGTTGAGGGCTTGCCAAGTATTCAGTCTTTTGAAATTCCGTATGCTCCGGCAGCTATTACCTTTAAGGATAGCCTGCTAGCTGAGTGGAAGTTATAAAAAGCTTCCGTTTTTAAAGGTTTTACGTTCGGTTGAGTTTCGTTCATCATAACCACAGTATTCTTTTTTTGAAAGATAATACGTTACCCTGGTTTACAGCTTGAGAAGAATGTACTCATTTAACCACTGAATTTCTTAATGGGTTAGCTCTATACCTTTTATACTTCAAATGAGAAAACTTAAACAGGCTTAGGTATGTACTTAACAGCTGGGAACGTAAGCCTTTTATATCAGGACGGCTCCGTCCGTTATATTACTGCGAATGGTAGAGAAATCTTACGCCACATTTACGTAGGCATTCGCGATGCAGAATGGAATACGGCCCAAAACCAGATTCATAACGAACAAATCAAACAAGAACAGAACTCATTTTTGATCCGTTATGAATGGGCCGCTGAGGAAAACGGCATAAGTATGCAGGGGAATGTCACTATTGAAGGTGACAGCAAAGGTTCTATTCGTTTTGACTGGTCGGGAAAGGCTTTAAGCACATTTATGCGTAATCGGATTGGTATTTGTATTTTACATCCACTGGACGGTTTTCGGGGGCAAGTCACTGAGCTCATCCATACCGATGATCGTAAATCACAGAACGCTTTCCCGGAATTAATTAGTCCAGAAGATCCTTTCCTGGAAATAAAAGGAATGCAATGGCAGGTTGATACTAAATTGACCGCTACACTCCAGCTGAGCGGAGAGATTTTTGAAACAGAAGATCAACGTAACTGGTCAGATGCTTCCTATAAAACCTTCTCTACACCTAAACGCCTGCCAATTCCCGTGGAGGTTGCGGCTGGAACGGGGTTTCATCAGGCAGCCTCTTTAGTTTTTACAGGAGACTGGGCCGAACCGAACGAACCCATTGTACGAATGGAATGGTCTGGAGAGGCTCGTTCGTTACCCACCTGGGGGGTTGCCTGGCCAGCTACGGGCCAACCTACCCCTGAAGAATTAACATTGCTTCAGAAGTTGAAACCGGCTCATCTTTTGGTGACGGGTATTGATACGGCCTATCAGTCAGCATTAGCTTATGCTGAACCATTGAATATCCCTATTTTACTAAAACTTACCCTGGATCAACTCCCTAAGATCTCCTTACCTTCTCTAGTAAAAGAGGTATTACTGATTGTTAAGAAAGATCAACAACCGGACGAAACCATTGCGGCCTTTCGCTCGACTTATCCAGAGTTAAAAATTGGGATAGGGAATACTTTCGAAACCTTCAATCAACTTGATATTAATTATGAGCTGGTTGACTTTGTGGGTTTTTCGCTTTCCCCACAAATCCATCAGACGGATGATCTGACCCTCATCGAAAATATGGCGGCCCAAACTGACATGGTGCAAACCGCATTGGTGAAAACAAATAAGCCAGTTTATATTACGCCAATTGAGTTCAATATAAAGCCTGATCCGCGACTAGCCACTGATTTGGCAGCAGGCTGGACACTGGGTAGCCTGAAGTATGCCGCGGCTGCCCGGTCGGTTACGTATTACGAAGCCTTTGGTCCGAAAGGGATTATCCAAAACGGACAACCTACGCCCGTTTATAATGTCTTTGCTTTTCTGAGTGAATTCCAGCCCGATCGGATTATTCCAACGCGTAGTTCCTATCCATTGAAAAGCACGAGTCTGGTGCTCGAAAAAACAGATGGCTGGAAAACAACTTTATTAGTTAATCATTGTAATCAAGCCCTTGCCATACGTTTGCCCGGTGGACAAACCGTAACAGTTGAGGCTATGCAGTGGCAGGCTGAATACTGAGGCCGGGAATACCCAGAATTACATTAGGGTCGGGACAATTTGCCAAATAAGCTTCCCGC
The DNA here is from genome assembly GCA_047605205.1 of Siphonobacter sp. Classification (GTDB taxonomy): domain Bacteria; phylum Bacteroidota; class Bacteroidia; order Cytophagales; family Spirosomataceae; genus Siphonobacter. Next base: position 4,939 of record JASGGE010000159.1, on the reverse strand, counting down.
TGCGAAAGTGTACATACACCCGGGTAATCGCCTGCCCAGCCCTGCATATCCTGAATAATCTGAAAATGGAGATGGGGAGGCCAGTCGCCATTTTCGGGATAAGGCCCGAAACGTGCCAGGGGCTCTCCAGCTTCTACGGCCTGCCCCGCTGCTTTGGCAAGTAATGAGCTGCGTGAAAGGTGCCCGTAAAGCGTATGAAAGGTTATACCCTCAAGCTCGTGTTCCAGAATAATCGTCGGCCCATAGTCACCAAAATGAGCGTTATCCTTCAGGCTATGAATTTTCCCTGCCAGTGGCACCATAACGGCCGTTCCTGGCTCCGCCCAGATATCAATTCCTAAATGAATTTCCCGGGGTTCTTCAAGTTGCTGAAAATGTGGGCTCCGCCGGTATAAAATCCGGTGCTCATTATAGCCCCCCACACCACCAATGGCCCCCTTTTTCTGAATCAGCCCAAATACATACTCCGAAAAATCGGCTGTATTCATAAGGTTTCGTTGGCTCAATTGCTGATTACCGTCAGTAAAATCCAGCACGAGGTAAGGATCTTTTTGCCAATGAAACGGCACTACCGGAGCAAAGGAAATTTGGTTTTTCTGAAGAACGTCAGTCAGATTCATAAGCAATATGTATTGGGCATCGAACAAACTTCGTTTATCTTTGACTATTTACAGTATCTATCAACAAATAAAAAAATGTCCGACAAGAAATTCCTGGGGCATCCCAGAGGTCTTTTTCTTTTGTTTATCGTAGAAATGTGGGAACGGTTTTCCTACTATGGAATGCGAGCCATCCTGTTACTCTTTTTACTCGATAAAGTGAAAGGAGGCATGGGGTTAAATGAAGGAGAAGGGGGTGCCATTTATGGTCTCTATACGTTTTCTGTTTATTTATTGTCATTACCAGGCGGCTGGTTAGCCGACAACGTGTTTGGTCAACGAAAATCTATCTGGTATGGTGGCCTTACCATTATCGCCGGGCACATTGTATTGGCTTTTGCTCCTACCCAGGATTTCTTTTTTGCTGGTTTAGGTTTGGTAGCCATCGGCACAGGTTTGCTAAAGCCCAATGTTAGCTCTATTGTTAGTGAACTATACCCTGAAGGCGGAGCCATCCGTGATGCCGCTTTTTCCATTTTCTATATGGGAATTAACATGGGTTCATTTTTCGGAATCACGATTGTAGGCTATCTGGGGCAAAAAGTAGGCTGGCATTATGGTTTCGGAGCCGCGGCTATTGCCATGTTTATGGGCATGGTTGCTTACCGGGCACTTGCCGGGCAATACCTGGGCGATAAAGGCTTATATCCCAAAGCTGCCACCTCCGCAGAATCTGGCAACAAAACCCAACCCCTTACCTGGGTTCTGCTGGCAGCCCTGGTCATTTTCTTAATCGTGATGCAACTAACTGGCATTTTTGTATGGGATAGTAAGAAAGACGTAGCCTCTTCAATGGGTATTATTGCCGTTGCTATTGTTCTGATTTACTTCTTTAACCTCTTTTTTGCGTCAGGTCTCAACAAAATTGAGCAAAAACGCCTGGTTATTCTATTCATATTATTCTGGGGAGCGGTATTATTCTGGGCTGGTTTTGAACAACAGGGTTCTTCCTTGCAAATTTTCGCAGACCGTTATTCAGAATTACCCTTTGGAATGCCCTCCAGCTGGTTTCAGAACTTCAATCCATTCTTTATTCTGGTATTCGCTCCGGTTGTTGGGGCCCTTTGGGTATTTCTCGAAAAACGTAATCTGAACCCCCCATTGTTGGTAAAGTTTGCCATTGGTCTTTTTCTATTAGCCTCGGGCTATTACATTATGGTAATGGGAGCGAAAGCAGCCTTAAGCGGGGTGAAAGCTTCTGCATTTGTTCTTTCTTTTACTTACCTATTCCACACCCTGGGCGAGCTATGCCTGAGCCCGGTTGGCCTAAGTGCGTATACCAAACTGGCTCCTCCAAAATACCTTAGTCAATTAATGGGAATCTGGTTCGTAGCAGCAGCCTTGGGGAATCTGTTTGCCGGGTTATTTGCAGGTGGTTTCGATGAAGAAAATATTCATCAAATGCCTCAGATGTTCATGAGTATTGTATGGTTCTGCCTGGCTGTTGGGGTAATCATCTTCCTATTACAACGCCCGCTCCGGAACTGGACAGGCGGCATCAAATAAGTACAAGAGTTTAAAGTTTTGGGCTTGGCGTTTCTGCTGAACCGGAATTAGTAAGGCAAAAAGTAGACAATGTGTCAACTCAAAACGTTAAACCCAAAACTCTCATTCCAATGTCTGAGGTCGATCTTTCTCATAAAACCGTTTTAGGCCATCCACGGGGTTTGTTTTTGCTCTTCACTACTGAAATGTGGGAGCGGTTTAGTTACTATGGCTTACGAGCAGTTCTCTCGCTGTATTTCGTTCAGGCCCTTCGGTTTGACAAAGCCTTTGCTTCCAATTTCTACGGTGGCTATACCTCACTGGTGTATCTGACTCCCCTTATTGGCGGATACATCTCTGATAAATTCTGGGGAAATCGCCACTCCATTCTAGTGGGAGGCCTATTGATGGCAGTCGGCCAGTTTCTGTTATTCTTTTCCGGGAATCTCTACGAACAGCCCGCCGGTAGTTTGTTTTTGTACCTAGGCTTAGGTGTGATGTCCGTTGGGAACGGCTTTTTCAAGCCCAACATCTCGTCAATGGTAGGCACACTTTACGACCCTGCCGAACGCCGAAAAGACGCCGCCTATACCATTTTCTACATGGGCGTTAATTTAGGTTCATTCATTGGTCAGGCGATTTGTGCAGTGGTTGGCAATACCGGCAATCCGCATGATTTCCGCTGGGCATTTCTGGCCTGTGGTATTGCCATGATTTTAGGAACCGTGATTTTTCAGTGGGGCAAGCTTAAGTACCTGGTCAGCTGGAAAGGGCAGCCCATTGGGGAAACCCCTGTCACGTCTCCGGGTGTAAAAGCTATTTACTGGACACTGCCCCTGCTCCTCATAGTATGCCTTTCCTTGCTTTGGTTCGATGCCAATGTTTATCCGATTCTCCTGTGGTTTCCATTAATCGGAGCCATTGGTTCACTGATTATTATTTTGATGGATCAGACGATTACGGCCCGTCAGAAACAACAGGTACTGGTCATTTACATAGTGTCGTTTTTTGTTATTTTCTTCTGGGCAGCGTTTGAACAAACGGGTGTTTCACTTACCTTTTTTGCTGACGAACAGGTGGATCGTGAGGTATTGGGCATTACCCTGCCTCCGGCTTTGTTTCAGGTGCTAAATCCTTTTTTTGTAGTAACCTGTGCTCCTCTGCTAGCCTTCATCTGGAGACTGCTCGGCAACCGAAACATGGAGCCTCCTTCCCCTTATAAAATGGCTCTTGGCCTGGGTCTGATTGCCGTTGGCTATTTGATTATGCTTCCTGCCTTAAAAAACATTACCCCAGACACCAGGGTTAGTTTTCTGTACCTGGTTTCTCTTTATTTTTTTCATTCCATTGGTGAGTTATGTTTATCACCCATTGGCCTTTCGCTGGTTTTCCAACTCGCTCCTGCCAAGTATACTTCTTTACTCATGGCAGTATGGTATCTGGCTAACGTAGCGGCTAATAAATTGGCTGGTACACTAAGCTCTTACTATCCGGAAGCAGGCAAGGTTACTAACTTTATGGGGTATCAGATGGTAAATCTGTATGACTTCTTTCTACTTTTTGTTGTAATGGCCGGAGTTGCATCGCTGATTTTATTCTTACTCTCAAAGCGACTTTCGAAAATGATGTAATTCAATAACACAGGCTCCAGCGAATACATTCAAAGGGATCATTGCTCCAGGTTTTTGCCCCGATATCGAAACGACAGTAAATACATTATCCACCAGGAAGACCTCCATTTGGCACAGGCCTCCATTGTCATTCGCAATGTTTCTCGTTGTGCCATAAAGTACTAATTATCAATAAATTATGACTTTATAACCGTTACCACTTACGAGTATCACTAATCTGAATAATTTTCCAACCCTGATCTGTTTTATAGAGCTGAAAGGCATCTACGCCCGTATGACTTAACTTGCCGTTAAGGTAAAACTCGTAGGAAGTCCAGGCAGTTGCGAGCCGATCATCCACCCGAATTTCATAGCCAGTCAGACGTTCTTCAATGGAAACATTAGCCGGAATCGATCCAATGGATTTTACGAATTTGTCAATGGATTCAGACTGCAAAACAGGCTGTTTTTCTTTATTCATCGTAGCTGATTGTAAACGAGCTGTTGGGTGAAAAACACTCCGAACAATAGTAGAATCGTGTTTAGCCATGCCTTCAAACAGGCGATCAACTACGGCACGCACTGCCGTTTCTTCTTCTTTCTGAGCAAAGGCAGGGATGGTAATCAGGCAGGTAAGGAGTATAAAGATTCGCATAGCAAAAGAGTCGTCCTGTCAATAGGTTATAATAATACCAGAGGGAAATTACCGAAAGTCTTTCGGATTGTACCAGTTACACAAAAAACAATGCTTTTAAGGGTGGATATTAAACTGCCCTCTAACCTAGGTTAATCTACGTTTCTTATCGTTTAATTTTCATTTGAGCCGTCATACATTTGCTACCAATACTTTAAGATTCAAAGTTGTTAGGCCATTCGAATATTGGTATTACGCAGATTTACGCCAAAGTGATTAGTGAAGAATTGGATAATGCGGTAGATAAGTATATAAACTAATTCAATTTCCTGTACTCAACAGGCGTTACACCTGTTTTCTGTTTGAAAAGCCGGGTAAAATGTTGCGGATATTTAAAACCTAATTCGTAGGCTATTTCGCTGATTGACCTATCAACATCAAAAATCCGTTCTTTGGCAACTTCAATGACTTTTGACTGTATGTATTCTTGTGCGGATATACCTGTTTCTTTCTTAATTAAATCGCCAAAATAATTAGTGGACAAATGTAGT
>JASGGE010000158.1:0-7783 GCA_047605205.1 Siphonobacter sp. | reverse complement strand
GTTTTTTTAGTAACACAGTGTTAAATAACACTGTGTTACTAAAAAATATCGTGTTTTTATGTCAGTCGAGAATCATGTTTACATATAATGTAAATTTAGATAGAACCAATCCTGTACCTACATCTGCTACTGATTAACGATTAGCTCTGTTACGTATCTAATTCTTAAATTAATATATTTGGTATTTTGTGTCAGTTCGCCAAATACAGAAAACAAAACATTTTTTCCTGTATGCTTATATATATAAAAACGTGCCGATTGTCCTTTCGATAAAAACAAGAAAACTTTGTATTACCCTCGTATTTAAAATACAATTGATAAATTCTATATGGTTTATGAGTTTCTTTATCTTCTTTTTCTATTGATTTACAATCAATATCTCCACGAACATATATTAGTACATAATTATTAAAATGGTCAGAATCAATTGTTATATTTTTTATGTGTATTCTTGGTATATTTCCGACTTGGTTATTTCTAGCATTGTGGATCGTATTATGCTGTAAATTATTGTTTTGAATTTGCTGATTCGTAAGCCGAGTATTTTTATTTTCATTTCTTATTAAAGCCCTAAGAGCAGCTAATAAATTGTTCTAGCCAAGAAATTCAATCGTTCTATATCGTCAAATCTTTAGCGATTACAAGCCGTCTGACTTCATTATTAGCAACAAATTCTCTGTAATATTGACAATCTTCATGGTGATGGTCGAGACGATTGGACGCAAATAATTTTGCACCATTCATCAATTGCCGTTTATGCATTGGAGCTATACCACAGTCTGGGCAATAGATTTTCTGAAAATGTACATCCTCTCTATTCTGTCCTATAGTTATATACTCGTCATTATATCTTACTTGAGTAATCATCAGTTATGTTTTTGTTGAAACGAGATGACCGGATAATTATTCCAGATACAGGATTATGGAAATTGCTGAAATAAATTTATGTTTATATAAACTTTATGGCAAAACTCCGGCGATCATACCCACGCGAGGAATACCTAGAAAAACGCACAGCACTTTTTAAGCTCGTGCAGGAAGCCAAGCGTGTACACCTTAACGAAGAAGAACATAATATCACTGGAGAGTCACCGGCACCGATCATCTTTCTGGAAGCAGGGGAGGCATCAAAATTTGATGAGCTGAACCGTATGCATTTTGATTGTAGAGAGATCAAGATCATTAACCCAGATAAGCCAGCGATTGCTTTACACTTCACGACTCGCCACAAATATCAGATTGAGCGTAACCCAAAACCTGCAAAAGTTCAAGCATTCCTGGAAACGCTCATCGAGGAGATACAGGAGCATTTAGAGGAATATCCAGACAACATAGATTCAAAGGATCGTTTAAATTTCTTGAAAAAGTTCTATCGAAACCCTACAGCTTATGATGTAGCAATCAGTAATTTTTTCGCTTCTATCGTTATCCTTATTTGAATTACCCTCTATGTCGATGGCAAAGGATATTCATCTGTAAACACTCACAAATATACTAGCTTATACGCCTCTTAAACAACATAACCAAATTTTCATGATTACTTTCACTCTAAAACGTTTTAATGAACTGACTTTGCAGGAATTATATGATTTACTAGCCCTGCGTACGGAAGTCTTCATTGTAGAACAAAATTGCCCTTATCAGGATGCTGATGGAAATGACACAAAAGCCTGGCATTGTTTAGGAAAAGATGAGCAGGGTAAGTTACTGGCTTATACTCGCCTTTTTAATGTAGATGTTAGTTATGCCGGCTATACTTCCATTGGCCGGGTAGTTACTTCACCTGCTAGCCGGGGTAAAGGCTTAGGACGCATTTTAATGGAGCACTCCATTGCTTCGTGTCAGAAATTGTTTGGAAGTCATCCCATTAAAATTGGTGCTCAGTCTTATTTACTTGACTTTTATGAATCACTTGGGTTCGTTTCAACGGGAATAGAATACCTTGAAGATGGCATCCCGCATACCTATATGATTCGCCCATAAGCAACCAGATTAGTTTCTCTGATAGGACTTACCTCATTAAAATATCTTCAGTCTACAAAATATAAAAAAGAGAGCGTTGCAGAATTGCAATGCTCTCTAATGACTAGTAGCCAATACCAAATCAGAGAAAAATGGATTAATCGTCCCAATCTTCGTCGTCTTCGATGACGTCGTATTCTTCGTTTAAAAAGGCCTCTTCAAAAACTTCATCCAGAGTCGTCAGATCAGTCGGAGCATCGTCATACCAGCGAATAATCGATTTTACCGAAATCAAGGGCTGATTTTCTGTATCCCGATCAACCTGGGCCAAAAACGATGGGTATTCCGTATGAATCAGGTAATCTGTATCCTGGTCTGCGGGTAGAGACAATAAAAATTTAGGTAACATATGCGTTGAATGTTATGGGTTCAGCATGCTGATATGTACCTGATTATGAGCATCATACAAATTATTTTTTTGTAAAGTGACTTCACAAAAAATAACAGACAACGGGCAGATTTACCCACAATTGCACCATCTGATATAAACCATTTTGCTGACTAAAGTTTTCACATGAATGTTTTCATTTAAAAATATTTTTAAAAAATTGTTTTAAATTTTTATTTTTGCTTCTGTCTACTGATTTAGTCCGATACTTTCGCTCTGAAAATCACTAAAAGAAAACAAATGGCTCAAAAAACAATTGATACTTCCACTGAAGAACGCATCAAAGAAGCCGCCCGTAAAGTCTTTACTCAAAAAGGATTTGCCGCCGCACGAGTAAAAGATATTGCCGAAGAAGCGGGCATTAATCTGGCTTTACTGAGCTATTATTTCCGTGGAAAAGAAAAATTGTTTGATCTGATTATGCTGGAAAACCTGCAACAATTTGCGGGCTCTCTTCAGGCCATTTTGAATAATACGCAGACCTCGCTCCACGAAAAAGTTCAGCACCTAGCCACGTTCTACATTGATTTACTTTTAGCCAATCCTGATCTTTCATTTTTCATTCTGAGCGAAATCCGGGCGAATCCGAAAATGCTGGCCAAACACATTGGGGGAGCCAAACTGGTTCACTCCCATTTTATTGAGCAAGTATCCCAAGAATTGACAAACCGGAATAATCCTACTAATCCTATTCAGATTTTCATGACTTTACTGGGGATGCTGGTGTTTCCCTTTGTTGGCCGGCCACTTATTCAGGAAGTAACGGGGCAGGAAGCTGCTCAATTCCGAGCCCTGATGGAAGAGCGAAAAAAACACATTCCAGTATGGTTCGGGGCCATTTTATCCTGTAATTAATTTTTTTGAGTGTATTTTAAAAAATAAATTTAACTCCATGGCTCTGATTTTCTAACATGAAGAAAATAGTACTGATATGCCACTCCTGTTACGCACTTTATAGAAGTAGTTCGAATGATTGTATTGAAGGGACGCACCTTTCAGGAAGTAAGCAGGCCATTTTTATATGAAATTGGTTTTGCCGTTTTTTTTAACTAGCTGGGCTATCTGGAATTACCGTAAAACCACTTAATTATTCCAGCTTTTTCTTATCTAATAGCCTATTTCTGAGCAGTGGTTGTATTGATATTGGTAAAACGTATTTTCCCAGTCTGGATAAGGCAGGGTGTGACAAAACAATACATTTCGCACCGAACAACCTGGCTGACTCATGTATAACCCTGAACCGGTCAGCTTCTGATTTCTTATCAAAAAAGGCACTGAAGTCCGCCAGATTCTCCCCGCATAATAAGACAATCTCGTATTTCTTCTGAGTTTCCTGTCGGCATGGTTCCTTGCTGAAAACCAATGTTTTTAGAATCAGATGCCTAGCTATAATTCATTACAACAGCCATCTGTTTTTTCCAAATAAGTATATCAAGACGGATAGCTACCAAAGCCATTTTTCCAAAAACTGAGGAGTTGATAACCTCTTGGCCAGGTTGAAGATATACAAGTGGATCATTCTTTAACCAATCTCCACTATGGCTTTGTCGTCTAAGTATGCTAATCTTTCTCTTCGTAATCCTCTGACATTTGGGAAACACCTGTTCTCCTTTTGCAGAGATATTTATTATACCGGAAAAACGGTTGAATTGTTTTCTTTTATTGGCTGGGAAATCATGCACCGTGGCAAACTATTCCCGGCCAGAAAGTATCTCAACTTCAGCGACCATAAAGCCTACTCAATTGAAACACTAAAACCAGCCAGAAGTACCACTCATACTATTGAAGAGACTAACTATGACTGGAAGTTTTGCATTATCACCCCTTCCTTTGAGCATTGGTGTGTTCCGATGGAACACCATACGAAACTCTATCTCTATGTAGCAGGAAAACTGCAATTAGTTCACACATTTCATACTGAAATAAAAAGTCTGTTCATTACTAAATCAGGTACCATTCTGGTTGCGGCAGGTGGCTGTATTTATCGCGGCACTCAGGAAACACCGGTATTCAAAAAAGTACTTCAATTAAGCAGTACAATTAGTTGGTTTCTTTTCAACAACGGCATTACTGAACTACCTAACGGGGATTTGTTTCTTGGCGAATATGGCTCCCTCTGGCAAACTACCCGCTGGAAAAGTTTAGCCTATTATTACCGCTCTCAGGATAATGGGTATACCTGGCAAAAGATTCCGTCTTTATACGAACGCGGCGTTAACAAGCACGTTCACGTCCTGAAATACAGTTCGTTATTAAACTCACTGATTATGACCGACGGCGATAATCATAAGAAAATCTGGATTAACGAATCACTGTCTGCTTACGAAAAACTTAATCGATTCAAACGAAACAATGGCTGGAAAATGGTGAATCATTTCCACTGGATGAAGGGAGGATATACTTCTATGATTGACGGTCAGGATCGTTTATTTCTAGGATCAGATTATATGGGCGGCACCAACTTTCTGGTTTCAACCAAAGATGGAAAGCAGTATTTAAGTGAAATCATTCCAGATCCATATCGCCAATCGCCTATTATGAATATGACGTATTTGAAAACACCGACTCATACCGAAATCTGGGCTTCTCTGTATTGTTCTATTGGTGGGAAAGTAAAGTGTTTGATTATGTATACCCGGAATGATGGTAAAACCTGGAATAAGTTTCTTGAATATGATGGTTCTCAATATGCCGTACACTTAATCAGCCACAGTGATGCCCCTATCGCTCATTTATATCTGTCTGTCACCGGAACAGGTACGTATAAAGTTTATAAAATCAGCTCCAGTCAATCACTGAATTAGAAGATTGATACATAACAGGGTTTTCTTATTATGCTTATCGAAGCCAATAATCGTCTTGCGTTTATTCTTCTTTAAGGAGGCACCTGTATCACTATCTTTAAAAACAGAATCATGTACATTTAATCTACACTGATTGTCAAAAGCTTACTTCTGTATTTAAAAGGAAGTATATTAAATGATCGTTGATGCTTAGGAACTAAAAAATCTTCCCCAGATTTATAACCATAATCGTCAATTTTTTCACACATGCAATACAGAGAATTAGGTCAATCAGGGGTAAATGCTTCGGTTATTACATTTGGTGCCTGGGCAATCGGCGGCTGGATGTGGGGTGGCTCAGATCGTAAAGAAGCGATTGAAGCCATTCGGGCTTCTATTTCAAATGGTGTTACGTCTATAGATACCGCTCCTATTTACGGACAGGGCACTAGTGAGGAAATTGTGGGCGAAGCCTTAAAAGCTATTCCACGGGATCAGGTTCAGATTCTGACCAAGTTCGGAATGCGTTGGGACCATAAACAGGGAGAATTCGCCTTTGAATCGTATGATAATAGCAGCACCCCAATTGACATTTATAAATATGCAGCCAAAGAAAGTGTTATTCAGGAATGTGAAGACAGCCTGCGTCGCTTAAGAACCGATTATATTGACTTATACCAAATTCATTGGCCCGACCACACTACTCCTATTGATGAAACAATGGAAGCTCTCAGCATTTTGCTTGAACAGGGTAAAATTCGGGCTGCTGGCGTTTGCAACTATTCAGTCGAGCAGATGCAGGAAGCTGAGCAAACCATTTCACTGGCTTCTAATCAGGTGCCTTACAGCATGGTGCATCGTAACATCGAAAAAGATGTTGTTCCGTATTGCATCGAAAATAAAAAGGGAATCATTGCGTATAGCCCCTTGCAACGAGGCCTCTTAACTGGGAAAATTAAACCGGGTTACCATTTTAAACCTGGCGACAACCGCCCCGACACCAAGTATTATCAGCCCGAAAATCTGGTTAAGGTTAATGATTTTCTAGATACCATTAAGCCCATTGCTGATTCTAAAAATGCTTCGCTATCACAAATTGTTATTCGCTGGACCCTCGAACAACCCGGCATCACTATTGCTCTGGTAGGTGCCCGTAATGCCGAACAGGCTTTGCAAAATGCCCAGGCCGCCGAAATCAGACTCACCCCCGAAGAACTCGCGTTTATCTCTGAACATCTTTCAAAACTGTCATTTTAGCCTTTCCGCTTCTACTGATTCCTAAAAAAATAGAATGGCTCAAAAAAAGCTCATTCTATTTTTTATTCATTCTACTCATTATGAATCAGCACTTAGAGGCCTCGTTATTTGTTAAGTTCTTGCTAACAAAATCCCCACTTCACACAAGGACTTGTTTTTTGTTTGCGAGGATTAGACGAAATCAACTATTTTTGCTCCAATACAAGTCAAGACTCTAGAAAGATCCATCTTTTGGGGTTCTGACTATTTTTTGAGCAAGAAACATTCGTTAGCCTAACCGATAAAGATCAGCAGTTGATCCGTTTGTCGTTTTGGCCTCCAACTAGCGAGAGTATGATCCCCGAAGTTGTCCAGCGGATTCCGCTTCAGTATTACATTTTCTTTGCTTCGGCTTTGTTCGTCATTGGCATTGTGGGGGTGCTTACCCGTCGCAATGCCATCATCATTTTCATGTCGGTCGAACTTATGCTGAATTCCGTTAACCTGTTGTTGATCGCGTTTTCTACGTATCGTTCCGATCCAAACGGTCAGGTTTTCGTTTTTTTCATCATGGCCGTTGCTGCTGCCGAAGTAGCTGTAGGTCTGGCGATTATCGTTATGATTTACCGGAACGTACGTTCGGTAGATATTGGCCTGCTGAATAAGCTAAAGTGGTAAACCAAGCCTTATTCTGGTATTCCAGAAAGCAGATTTTGTTAATTAATTCTCTAAGCTGATAGCCCAAAGCTCATAGCTACATGAATCTTGCAATACTTATTCCCTTACTTCCCTTTGTAGGCTTTCTGATTAACGGATTGGGTTTTCGTCGTATTCCCAAATCGCTGGTCGGGCTTATTGGTACGGGAGCAGTTCTGGCTTCCTTCGCTATTGTCGTAAGCCTTTTTCCAGGGTTTTCCGGAACTGCTCAGCACATTCCCCTTTATGACTGGATTACGGTAGGCGATCTGAATATTTCTTTCAGTTTTCAGATTGATCAGCTTTCATTGATTATGATGCTGATCATTACAGGTATTGGTTCGCTGATCCATTTATATAGTATCGGCTACATGCACCACGACGAAGGTTTTGGTAAGTTCTTTGCCTTTCTGAACCTATTCGTTTTCTTCATGCTACTGCTCGTGATGGGTTCCAATTACCTGATCATGTTCATTGGTTGGGAAGGTGTGGGGTTATGCTCGTATTTGCTGATTGGTTTCTGGAACAAAAACCCAAGTTATGGGTATGCCGCCCGTAAAGCTTTTGTGATGAACCGGATTGGCGACTTAGGTTTTCTGATTGGTATCTTCCTGATTATCTTCCAGTTTGGCAGTGTTGAGTTTTCAGACATTTTCCC
>JASGGE010000157.1:0-7808 GCA_047605205.1 Siphonobacter sp. | reverse complement strand
GTATCTGTCACCTTATTTCGTGACTAACCCCGACAAAATGGAAGCCGAACTGGAGCGTCCTTTCCTATTGATTTCCGAGAAGAAAGTTTCTTCAATGAAAGAACTTCTTCCCGTACTGGAGCAAGTCGCTCAAACAGGTCGCCCTTTAGTAATTATTGCTGAAGACGTTGATGGTGAAGCTCTGGCCACCTTAGTAGTAAACAAAATCCGCGGAGCATTGAAAGTAGCAGCGGTAAAAGCTCCTGGTTTCGGTGATCGCCGGAAAGCAATGCTTGAAGATATCGCCATCCTGACTGGCGGTACGGTTATCAGCGAAGAACGTGGTTTCAAACTTGAAAATGCTTCTTTGGAATACCTGGGTCAGGCAGAGAAAATTCTGATCGATAAAGACAACACGACTATCGTTAATGGTGTTGGTGGCAAAGAAGATATTCTGGCTCGCGTTAACCAAATCAAAACGCAAATCGAAAATACAACTTCAGATTACGACCGTGAGAAACTACAGGAACGCCTGGCGAAATTGTCAGGTGGGGTAGCCATTCTGTACATCGGTGCTGCTACTGAAGTTGAAATGAAAGAGAAGAAAGATCGCGTTGACGATGCTCTTCACGCAACTCGTGCTGCCGTTGAAGAAGGTATCGTAGCAGGTGGTGGTGTAGCTCTGATCCGTGCCGTTGAAGCTCTCGAAGGTTTCAAAGGTGATAATGACGATCAAACCACGGGTATCAACATTATCCGTCAGGCTATCGAGTCTCCATTACGTACAATCGTAGCAAATGCTGGCGGTGAAGCTTCTGTAGTAATCAACGCCGTAAAACAAGGTGCTGGTGACTATGGCTACAACGCCCGCGAAGATCGTTACGAAAATATGATTGAAGCAGGAATCATTGACCCAACGAAGGTAACCCGTCTGGCTCTGGAAAACGCTGCTTCAGTAGCAGGTCTGTTATTAACTACTGAATGTGTAGTGGCCGACAAACCTGAAGAAAATCCTGCTCCCGCTCCTGGCGGACACGGCGGAATGGGTGGAATGATGTAGTCATTTCCTGTGCTACAAACAAAAAGCCTCCTTCGATTGCTCGAAGGAGGCTTTTTGTTTTCCATGAGTCGTATTCTTTTCCATAAAAGACCCCTTTTCTTTCGGGAATACTCTCCTTCACAATAGGCAGCGGACAAGACACTGCCTGTTTTTATTTCTATCCAAGTGTTCGTTATCAATTAAGATTTAACTTGATCCCATAGAGAATGGTTAACTTGCTAAGGTTCCCTTTTCCAGCATGTTCACTTCCTTATGAAACCAAACTATTTGCTCTTTTTCTACTTGAGCATTCTCTCAGGTAGCCTTTTTGCCCAAGCCAAACCGTCGTATAAACAAGCCGAAATTCTTTGGGATACCTGGGGCATTCCGCACATTTATGCCCAGAATAATGAAAGCCTGTTTTATGCTTACGGCTGGGCTCAGGCAAAAAATCATGGTGATTTGATTTTACATCTTTATGGACAGGCTCGCGGTAAGGGGGCAGAATATTGGGGTGAAAAATACGCTGAAACTGACCGCTGGACCTTGACCAATAGTGTCTACGAACGGGCTCAGGATTGGTATAAGGCCCAGAAACCCGCTTTCAAAACGTATCTGGATGCTTTTGCCCGTGGCGTAAATGATTATGTAGCTGAACATCCAGAGCTTATTTGCGAAGAATGTAAAAGGGTATTACCCATTACTGGCGTTGATTTATTAGCCCATACCCAACGAGTAACGCATTTTGTCTTTCTGGCTCCTTCGAGCAAAGTCGCCGCAGTACAAAAAGCCCAGGGCGATGTTAATGGTTCAAATGCCTGGGCTGTGGCTCCTAAAAAATCGGTTTCAGGGAATGCTTTATTACTCGCCAACCCTCACCTCCCCTGGACAGACTTATACACTTACTTTGAAGCACACCTGGTGGCTCCGGGCATCAATACATATGGCATTAGCCGGATTGGTTTTCCAGTGCTTACCATGGCCTTTAATGAATCAGCAGGGTATTCGCAGACCGTTAATACGAACGATGGTCAGGACTTTTACGAATTAGCAACTGTGCCCGGCGGTTATCGATTTGACGGCAAGATAAAGGCGTTTAGTACGAAAGAAAAAGTATTAAAAATCAGGCAATCTGATGGGAGCTTTAAAGAAGAGAAACTTAGCATTCGTCATTCCATACACGGGCCTATAGTGAGCGATCAGGGTAAGAAACTAATTGCCATGCGGGTAGCTGGCCTGGATCAACCCGGCATTATTGAACAGTACTGGGATATGGCAAAAGCAAAAGACGTGAAGGAGTTTGAGTCCGCAGTTAGTCGCCTTCAGATTCCGATGTATACCCTTATGTTCGCCGATAACAAAGGCAATATCTTTAACCTCTTCAATGCCCGCGTGCCTATCCGTTCCGGCGGGGACTGGACTTATTGGTCAGGCTTGGTTAGAGGGGATACCTCGGCAACACTCTGGACGAAAACACATCCGTATAAAGATCTTCCCAAAGTATTAAACCCGGCAACGGGCTGGCTACAAAACACCAACGAATCGCCCTGGACAGCGACCTTGCCGATGGTCAACAAGGCCTCTGATTTTCCTGCCTATATGGCCCCAAAACCAATGATGTCTTTCCGTACGCAACGTTCGGCTCGAATGCTTTCCGAACGAAACAAATTTACACTGGATGATTTTGTGAATGATAAGCTTTCAACCCGAATGGAATTAGCTGACCGTATCGTTGCTGATTTAATTGCGGCAGCACAAAGCCAGCCACAGGCAAAAGAAGCCGCAGAAGTATTGAAAACCTGGGACCACCAGACCGAAAATGATAGCAAAGGAGCTGTTTTATTCGATCATTTTGTTCGAAAGTGGGTCGGAGGTAATGACAGATTAGCCAGCTTAGGTACCAGCTCGAAGCTCTTTGCTCAGCCCTGGGATCTCAACGACCCAATTAATACGCCGAAAGGGCTGGCCGATCCAGCCAAAGCAGTAACTGCCCTAATGGAGGCTGCTCATGAAGTCAAGCAGAAATATGGTCGGCTGGATGTGCCCTGGGGTGAAGTTTTCCGTTTCCGAATCGGGGATGTTGACTTGCCAGGTAATGGGGGCCCTGGTCCTATGGGTGTTTTCAGAACAATGACACTGGGCTCGGGTGGATATGATAAGTTCGTTCCTGTTCACGGAGATACCTACGTAGCAGCGATTGAATTCAGCAAACCCATCAAAGGCAAAGTGTTGACTAGTTATGGCAATGCCAGCCAACCCGGCTCGAAGCATCATACCGACCAATTACCCCTTTTATCTGAAAAGAAAATGCGTACCCTTTGGTTTGACCGAAAAACGATAGAAAGTCACCTCGAAGAGAAAACAACTTTTAAATGATTCTATCACTTAACTAATTTCGGAGGAATGCTTCTTTTCGAGAAGCTTTATGAATCAGTTCTCTAAATCGTATGAAAAGTGTATTATCGGCTGTGCTGGTCCTGTTTACAATCATTACGGGGCTGGCACAGAAAAAACCCAATATTGTCTTCATCTTAGCGGATGATCTGGGGTACGGCGATGTGGGTTTCAATGGGCAGAAACGGATCAAAACACCCAATATCGACCGCCTTGCCAGAGAAGGCATGCAGTTTACCCAGTTTTATGCGGGTTCTTCAGTATGTGCCCCCTCTCGCTCGGCTCTGTTATCAGGGTTACATACGGGTCATACTTATATACGAGGAAATAAGGAAGCAGAGCCCGAAGGGCAACAACCACTAGCCGATTCGGTAGTTACCCTTGCGGAAATACTCAAAAAAGCAGGTTATGCAACAGCTGCTATTGGAAAATGGGGCCTGGGTCCCGTTGGCTCGGAAGGTGATCCTAATCGGCAAGGTTTTGATTATTTTTATGGTTATAACTGCCAGTTGATGGCTCATCGGTATTTTCCCGATCATCTCTGGGAAAACGATCAGAAAATTGTGCTCGAAGCCAATCAGAATCTTCAGTATACAAAACAATATGCTCCTGATCTGATTCAACAAAAAGCATTAGCGTATTTAGACAAACAGTCAAATAAACAGCCTTTCTTTCTGTTCCTGCCTTATATCTTGCCACACGCCGAGTTACTCGTTCCGGAGGACTCAATCCTTCAGCATTACAAAGGAGTATTTCCAGAAAAACCTTATAAAGGAAACGACTACGGGCCCGCCGCAAACAAGGGTGGTTATGCTTCGCAGGAATACCCGCACGCAACCTTTGCTGCTATGGTTGCCCGACTAGACTGGTACGTGGGCCAGATTATAGAAAAATTGAAAGCAAAAGGCCTCGATCAGAATACCTTGCTCATTTTCACGAGTGATAATGGCCCTCATCTGGAAGGCGGAGCCGACCCGTTTTTTTTCAATAGCGGAGGCGGACTTAGAGGTTTTAAACGTGATCTGTTCGAAGGCGGTATCCGTGAACCTTTTGTGGCTCGGTGGCCAGGTAAGATTAAAGCCAACACAAAAAATGACTATATCGGGGCATTCTGGGACCTATTACCCACCTTGGCTGAAATCGGCCAAAGCACCTTACCTAAACATCTTGACGGAATTTCATTAGTAGCCAGCTTAACGGGCCAAGGCACTCAAAAACCACACGATTACCTATACTGGGAATTTCATGAACAGGGAGGCAGGCAGGCCATTCGACAAGGAAACTGGAAGGCCATTCGGCTAAACGCTGCTCAACAACCCGATACCCTTATTGAATTATATGATCTGGCCAAAGACCCTGGGGAATTACATAATCTGGCTAGCCAATATCCGGCACTCGTTACTAAATTCAGTAGATTAATGAAGCAATCCCATACGCCATCTCCTTTATTTCCTTTAAAAAACATTGATTAATCGATGTCTAGAGGCTCAAAAACCGAATGTTATTTACACCTATGCTGACAATTTAGGGTATGGTAATTTAAGTGGTTACGAAGCTGCCAAAATTCAAACCCTGAATATAGACCTGCTTGTGAAGGAAGGTTTGAAATTAACGAATTCTCATCGGGAACCTGCACTCCTTCCCGGTATGCTCTGATGACAGGAAAATATCCCTGGCGAAAAAAGAAACTGGCGTTTTTCTGGAACAGATTCGAGGCAGGCCTGTCCATTAGATCACAGATCTAAATTAGGGTTATTCGTGATTGTAAATCTGGAATAATAAAATTATATCGGCTCTCTTACCGCTGGCATTCTCGCTTATAGTCATCCGTACTATTCATAGAACAATAGTGTATACCGTTGCTTCTTACATCCTGCCTAAAACCATAAAGCAAGTAATATTCAGGCACATCGATCGACTGTAGTGAAGCCGCTATTACCCTCATAGACAAGCATGTTTTTTCATAGTCTTCTCGCTAATTTTCGTTACTGAATGCTGTTTTCAACTGATCTATTTAAAAAAAAATTTAAACGGCTCTCCGTGAATGTCGCTTTTATCATTATTTTGATCTTAAAAACTAGCAATTCTATCTACTTACAATTTCTACACCTTTAAGGGATGTTTATAATCAAAATTTATTGTTTTTATTTATAAATTCATCAACATCCATCTAATCTTTATATTATTATACACAAAATATGGAATTAAAAAGTGATTTTAGAAATACCGAAATTACTTCAGTATTTCATTTACTACGTGAGTTAACACCACGAGAATGGTCAGTATTACTTTTAGTGATTGATGACTTCACCAATAAAGAAATTAAAATACTAAACAACTGTCAATATTATATGAATTACTTCTTAGCACATCTTATGCTCATTATACCCCTAATGAGCTATAGTCAGGGTAAACAATCGGGAAAATTTACTTATGAAAGACAGGTAACATCTGGAGGACATGTTGTAAGGAAACAAATAGAAGATTTATTATATAATGGTTCAGAAAGTATTCACATCATTTATGGTACTCCCAAACAACTTCATTCAGACACACTTAAGATGGATAGTGATCGCGGAGAAAGAATGATGGTTGTCGCAAAAAAAGAAGAAGAAAATTTAGTGTATTATAAGAATTATAAAACCAGGCAACTTCTTTCGACGGAGCTTTTAATGAATGGCAAACGTTGCTATGTACAAGACACAATTCCTACATTAAATTGGTCATTAGTAGCTGAGAAAAAGCAAATAGGCCCTTATATGTGTCAGAAGGCAACCACAACGTTTAGATGTGCAGACTATGAGGCCTGGTTCACAACCGAAATTCCGCTTCCAATTGGGCCTTGGAAAATCGGCGGATTACCTGGTTTAATAGTCGAATTAACAAATAAGCGAGTCAACAATACATTTAGGCTTTTGTCCGCTCAATATCCAATAGACGACGCGGAGGCTCCTATCGCTGCTCCGGTGCCACCAAAAGGAGGATTATTTCTTTCGTTTAATGAATTTTCTAAATTAGCAATAAAAGAACAAAATAAATCTATAACTTTTATGCAAGGAAATTCTGATACTAATATGAAAACAGAAAATGTTGCTATTATCACACCTGAATGTTATAGTGTTAAATGAGTTCACGTCAGATATTACTAACCTTAATACTATTTATATTTTGTTTTAAACTTTCTGCCCAGATTAGGTTAGTGGGTGATGTTTCTTCTGAGAATAATTCTTCAATTGTATCAGCATATATTACCGTTTATCAGTTACCTGATAGTACAATGGTGGCATTTGCCCAGTCGGATGAATCAGGCAAATTTGCTTTAACATTTAGACCTGAGGTTGGTCGGAACTATTTTTTAAAAGTATCACACATAAGTTATCAGATGGTATTATTACCCTTGGCACTTGATGATCCTAAGCCTATAAAAATCATCATGCATTCCGGGAGTCTTATACTAAATGAGGTTCAAATTACTGCCTCAACACCCGTTCGGGAACAGAATGATTCAACACGTTATAAAGTAGATGCCTTTCGAAATGGATCTGAACAAACGCTGGAAGAAGTGTTGAAAAAAATGCCTAATGTTCGTGTAGAAGACAATGGAGATATTTATTTTAAAAATATAAAGATTGAAAAAGTTCTTTTAGAAGGCGACGACCTCATTGGTAATGCTTATCAATTAGCTACAAGAAGCATAAATCCTTCTATGCTGGACGAAGTTCAGGCTATCGAAAATTTTTCTGAAAACAAACGCTTGCAAAAGATTGAGCAATCAGCAGAAACCGTATTGAATTTGACAGTAAAAGACGATCGTAAAACCCTACTCTTTGGTTCGCTTAATGTCGGAGTCGGTCCTCAGCGGTATAATGGTATAGGCAATTTGTTTTCGTACAGTAAAGCGGTACGATCCTTCGCCATATTGTCGGCTAATAATACCGGTATTCGACGCTTGGAATTATCCGATGCCAATGCATTAGTCCTCACCGATAATCGACCAGCTACTGACCTTCTAATTAAACCGTATGCTCAAACAAGCCAGCCCTTTCCACGTAATCTTAATACGCCCCTGGAAAATATTAATAATGAGCGAGTTGCTACACTAAATGCAACTTTTAGTGCGGCCAAATCTCTTAAAATTACTACAAATTTATCTCTACTTAAGGATTGGGTACAAGCTGGCCGTTCGCAGTCTTACCAGTTTATTGGCAACACGTCATTGTCTTATCAACAGACCGATTCCCTTACACAACAACCTTCACTGGCACATTTACGCGTTCAGATAAATTATGACATCTCAGCCCAAACGGGTCTTCATTATCAAGGAACAGGGGGGCTAAAAAACATTGACCTCACTCAAACGACGCAATTTGTAACAGAAGGGGAATCAAGACAATAT
>JASGGE010000156.1:0-7898 GCA_047605205.1 Siphonobacter sp. | reverse complement strand
GTGGACAAAAATCAGAAGTTATCCAACTGCAGCAGGTAGATGGGAATATTGCTGAAAAAAACATTCGGCAAATTTTTGCGAAAGTTCCAGGTGTGTTTGCATACGACATGGATGGCTCTGGAAATCAGGTCAATATAGCAACTCGCGGGCTTGATCCACACCGGGGCTGGGAATATAATATTCGGACAAATGGCGTATTAACTAATTCGGATATGTATGGTTATCCGGCCAGTCATTTTTCGGTACCTATGGAAGCTGTTGAGCGGGTTGAGCTTATCCGTGGAAATGCTTCGTTGCAATATGGTTCGCAGTTCGGAGGAATGCTGAACTATATCGTAAAAAGTGTAGATACCTCAAAAACCATCGGATACGAAACCATGAATACCGTGGGGTCTTTTGGTTTACAAAGTACGTATCACCGCATTGGCGGCCGCACCGGGAAACTAACGTACCAGGCTTATTATCATCGGCGGGTTTCGGATGGGTATCGAAAAAATAGCCGTTCACTATCAGAAGGTGAATTTGTTAGTTTAACATATGCCTTTAAACCAACGATGACCTTGCGGGCTGAATTAGGCCGTTCGTTCTATCGCTATCAGATTCCAGGACCACTAACAGATGCTCAGTTTGCTCAGGACCCTCGTCAGGCTACCCGGTCCCGGAATTATTTTAGTCCTGATATTTACATCCCTTCCTTACGATTCGATTGGCAGATTTCACCTCGTACTACCGTTCAGGCGACCCTTTCTGCGGTATTAGGTTCACGTAATAGTGTGACCTTTGAAGGCTTTGCTACTGTTCCTGACACCATTAGCCGAGTAACAGGGCAATATAAAAACCGTCAGGTAGACATTGATCAATTCCACAGCTATACGCTTGAAACCCGTGTATTACATCGGTATGAATTAGGGAGTATTGCCTCTGTTTTCAGCGGGGGTATTCAACTAATGAAGAATGATCTGCATCGTCGGCAATTGGGCGTAGGTACAACAGGTACGGATTATGACCTGACACGTGTAAGTGATTTTACCCGTGACATGCACTTGCGTACGAATAACGTCGCTTTTTTTGCTGAAAATCTGTTCCAGCTAACCCAACGGTTAAGCATTGTGCCAGGAATCCGGGTAGAGTCGGGTGTAACGAAATCAACAGGGCGTTTAGCATATTATGATCCTGCTAGTGTACCGAATCAGTTTGAACACCATTATCCGCTTTTCAGTGTGAACGGCCAATATCGCCTGAGTGAAACAGAAAGCATATATGGTGGCTGGGCTCAGGCCTATCGGCCGGTTGTATACAAAGATATTTTACCCGGAAATGCCTTGGAAAAAGCAAACCCAAATACGAAAGATGCAAGAGGCTATAATGCAGAGGTTGGCGTACGGGGCAAGAAATTTGAAGGCCGGTTGAGTTATGACATAACTGCGTTCCAATTACTGATTCGGAACCGTTTAGGGAGCCAGGTAATTACCGAAGACGGGCAGAATTATGTCTATAAAACCAACATTGGTGATAGCCGCACACGTGGGGTAGAAGCTTACCTGGAGTACGCTTTTGTCCAAACGCATTGGGGCAGAGTTTCCATATTTACGTCAACTGCATATATGGATGGCCGCTATCTGAATGGAATGGTAACAGACGGCTCCGAGAATCAGGACATCACTGGGAATAAAATAGAATCTGTTCCAGAATGGACCACCAGAAATGGCTTGCAAATGAGTTTGCGGGGTTTTACGGCAACACTTCAGTATAGCTTTGTTGCTAAAACTTTTGCTGATCCACTCAATACCGTTCAACCTACCGCTAACGGAGCTAAAGGAATAGTTCCGTCCTATGGTCTTTGGGATCTATACGCTGGCTATCGGTTGGGCCGTCGCTTTACCGTTAAAGGGGGAATTAGTAACATAGCGAACAAAAGTTATTTCACAAAACGCCCTACCATGTATCCGGGCCCTGGTGTATGGCCTTCTGATGGACGGAGTGCACAGCTTTCGGTTGGGTTAACACTCTGATAATTACTGGAAACTATTGATAATCAGGCCGCTACTTGTTTTAACAGGTAGCGGTTTGATTTAATAGGTTTGAAGAGCTGAAGGTATTATGTGGTTTTTAGTGATTTTAACCACACTAAATATAGGCTCAGGGTTTTTCTTGAGACCTTATGCTTTCAGGCCAGGTTTCTGGCACAACTTATTCAGTAGTATATTTCGTTAGCCATTTCTGAATCAGGCAGTAGAATTTATATTTTAAAAGTATCTGAAAAGCCAGCTTAATTTTTATGTCTATTCCTTTTTATGGCCAGCAACGAGTTCTGATTACTAACGTTCAGCCAACATCAGACCAATACGTAACAAAAGCAATCGTAGGGGATTGGTTCCACGTTGAAGTGGACTTATTGGTGGATGGAAATGATAAACCTTTAGGTCGACTATTATATCGGCATGAGCACACGGAAGAGTGGTCTGAAAGGTCATTATATGATATGGGGAACGATCGTTTCGGCGGGGATTTCCTGCTTGACCAACAAGGTTATTATGAGTATACATTTGAAGCCTGGGTAAATCATGCCTTAACCTGGCAGCAGGATGTATATAGTAAAGCAACTGAATTTCAGAATATACCTTCGGAATTGCTGGCCGGAAAAAAGATGCTTGAAGAAATGGCCGTTCTTGCCAGAAAAGAAGATCAGACAGCATTGTATGGAGCGGCCTTGTTATTAGGTGATCCGAATCGGTATCATGAAGCCATAACATTGGCCTTAAGCCAACAAATGCTCGATTGGGTAAATGAATACCCCATAAAGAGCTACATTACGGTCTACAGAGAGACAATGAGCCTGTATGCCGACCGGGGAAAAGCGGCTTTTTCGTCCTGGTATACCCTGTTTCCCCGTTCTACTGCTTCTGAACCTGGGCAACATGGTACATTGAAAAACCTACAGGCAATTTTGCCCAGAATTGCCGAAATGGGTTTTGATGTTCTGCATATACCGCCCATTCATCCTATAGGCCACCTATTCCGGAAGGGAAAAAATAATGCAACAATTGCCCACGAAAATGACCCAGGATCCCCTTATGCGATTGGAAATGAATCTGGCGGACATGATAGCATTCATCCTGAATTAGGTACTGTAGAGGACTTTAAAACCTTAATACAGGTTGCCAAAGAATTGGGTATTGAAATTGCTATGGACTTAGCGATTCAGTTCTCACCAGATCACCCCTGGGTTAAGCAACATCCTGATTGGTTTCAAATTCGTCCGGATGGGTCCTTTCAATATTCCGAAAACCCACCCCATAAATACCAGGATAGTTGTCAGCTGAATTTTGAAACAGATGATTGGCAAAATCTCTGGGAAGAATTGAAGCAGATTGTGTTTTTGTGGGCAAGCTGGGGAATCAGAATCATGCGGGTAGATCAGCCTCACGGAAAGCCATTTGTCTTCTGGAAGTGGCTGATTTGGGAAACAAAAAAGCACTTTCCTGACATGATTTTTCTGGCGGAAGCCTTTACCCATCCTAAAATTATGCAGGAATTATCTCGTTTGGGCTTTACACAGAGTTATACTTACTATATCTGGCGAAATAGCAAAGCAGAACTTACAGAGTATATGACAGAACTTACCCAAACGGAGCTGCGATATTATTTCCGCCCTAATTTCTGGCCTAATACTCATGATGTTAATCCTTACAGCCTGCAAACGGGCCTGGAACCCCTTTCTATAATCCGGTATTTTCTGGCGGCTACCCTGACGTCAAATTATGGAATTTATGGGCCCATTTTTGAGCACATGATTCATGAAGCATATCCTGGACGAGAAGAGTATTTAAATTCAGAAAAATACGAAATACGGCATTGGGACTGGAGCCGTGAAACAAAATTAACCATTCTGATTCGCCTGATTAATCGAATCCGTAGGGAAAACACCGCTTTGCAGCGAACCAATAACATCACTTTTGTGAATATTCCCAACGATGCCCTGATGGGTTACCTTAAAATTCATCCGAACGGGAATCGGTTGTTATGTATCGTAAACCTGGACCCGCACTACCGGCAAAGTGCGGGCGTGCAGATTCCGCTTCACCTGATTGGAAAAAATGCCAGTGAACCCTTTTTTGTGCATGATTTACTGACAGATAATCGCTGGCAATGGCAGGGAGAATGGAATTACGTTGAACTTGATCCTGCGATTTTGCCCGTGCATCTCTTTCGTATTGAAGACATTCATTAGTCACAGGGACTCCGAAATTGGGCTCGTTGCCTCTGTGTTTTTCATTGTGCCGTTACTTTAGTAAGGCTTGTGGTACTTTCCAGTTTGCCTTTTTGATAAACCTCTGTTTTTACCACCATTTTAATAGAAGGAGCGTACCATTCTGTTTGTTCAAGGGTCATTCCTAGCTAAGGCTTTTATTCGCATACTGGAAGTTACTTATAGCATGCGAATGTACCTGCAGATGTGGTAACATATTCTTTTCCGACAACCTGTCGGTTAGAAATTGTTAGATTGAGTAATATCATTCCGTTGATCGTAGCGTTGAAAGTTCCATCAGGCAGCTGGATTGCCAACTTGCATGGAGTTAGGAAAATTCAGGTAAGCTTCCTGAGCCGTTAGCTGCATAGTAGCATTTTGTTGCGGTAGCGTACTTTGCATATCAATCAGCATTTCAGAGCCATTGCATTTATACTTCACTTCGTGCGTAGCAATTTGCTTATCCTTCCGGTCAAAAACAGTATTCTTTACCATTGCCACTAGTTGATCCCCTTGGGTTTCCACCTGTAAGACCTGGTATTCTATTCTGGACAAGGGCTTACCTTTTTCATCTACGGAGCTGAATTCAATGAGCGAATTCTTTTTAAAGTAATTGGAAGCAAGGCAATCCTGAGGTATGGGCAGGGTAGCTCAATAACTGACAGAAAAAGACAAAAAATAAATCTCTTTTCACGGTTAAATATTGGAAAAGTACAATTATTAGTAATTGATAAAATGGCAATTATGGTAGGCTCTTGTTAAAATGAGGTGAAAAAAAATATAATTTTATTTTAAAGTTAAAATTCTGATTTTCAGTATATTAGTTCAGTGAATGAAAAAAAATAAAAATTTTTTTCACTTGGGCAGGTTACATTTTGCTCTGCCGATTGATATATAGGTGAATTCGGGACATAAAACTTAAAAAAATGAAAAAATCAGTTCGCCTTTCAATATCTAGCTTGTTTTTAGCTGCCAGTTTATTAACGCTCGCTTCTTGCCAACGTGAAGCTGATGACATTACGCCTACTAAGACAACGGCTGTTCAAGATGATAGTGAGACGGTTATTCCTCCTGTTAGTACAGTACGCAAGTAATAGGAGTAGTCATTTTTGGAAGTTGCTTATAAATTCTTCCGATTGAGTCGAAATCTCTATAAAGTAGAGTAAACATAATTTTGAAGAATTAGATAGAGTCATAGTAAAAATCTATCTACAATATATAAGAATTGATTTAAAATAGTTCACTCGTTGATTGTGTTTCAGAGTGAACTAACGCATGTAAAGATTTTATATACACATCTAACACTAAGACATAGTACTGCGTGGTATCCGCTCGTGCAGTACTGCATTTTGCCAAAAGCAACCACCTTCGGAGCACACCGCCATGTCTCCGGAGGTTTTGGCGTATGTTGGCAATTCCGTTAATTTGCTTTTAAATCATCGGGCGGCTATGCCGAAGTGGATTGTAGCAAAGAATTTTTTTTTTCTTGGTTGGCTAGTAACGTTCTTATTTAACTCAACGAGCGTTTTTAGTCAACAGGGATCCTATGGTAATACTCTTAAATATCTTCAGAGCAAGGCTGAGTACGCTACTTATCAGAGTAACAACAAATTAGCAATTAGATATTACGAGCAAGCGATCTCGTTAACAATACGAGCGAAGGATCTAGCAAATCAAGCAAATTTAAGCGTTGAATCTAGTGGTGCCTATGACTCAGAAGGGCATACAGAAAAAGCTATTCAGCTCTGTAAGACAGCAATAATTCTTACTCAGAAAGTACACGTTGATACTGTTATTTTTAAAGCGTATTACAACCTTTCCTATTTTTTTACTAAACTGCTTCAGACAACATTAGCTCAGGAATATTCATCAAAGGCGGATTCTCTTCTTGAGAAAAACCCTAAGATTATGAACCAAGTGCCTAGTTATGTAGCCGCCTTCTACAACGAAAGAGGGTATTATTATAATAATGCTGGAGACTTTATTCAAGCAACTACTAATTATGAGAAAGCTTTAAATGTAGCTAAGCAACATAATCTAGAATATTACTTAGCTGTATTTACCAATAACTTAAGTACTCAGTATGAAAGCTTAGGGAAGTATAAAGATGCGATCCAACTAGGAAAAGAAGCAATTTCCAATACTTCAGATCGACTTAAACAAGCAACCTATTGCTTAAATATTAGCTTCTATTATCTGAAAACGAACCAATTAAGACAGGTTAAATATTATTTACATAGAGCAGAACAAATATTAAGTCAGTATAAAAATCACACCTCAGGTTATTTTATTGAAAGTGAAATCATGCTCTATCGAAACTGGGGGCTTTATTATGCTGCTACAAAGCAGCTAAGTCAGGCTGTCAGGCATTTTGATAAATCAATTCAGTTAGGCCATCTATATTGGGGGAAACAACATCCTTCTCTTGCTCTTACCTATCGTGAAAAAGCCACTGCCCTTGAGCAACAGAATAAATTAGCTGAATCGCTGAGGAGTTACCGCAATGCGATGCAGGCAGTTTATTTGGGGCCCTCTCTTAAACAAGAGACCGATTTACCTAATCTGAACGAAGGCATATTATCTGAACGAGAACTTTTTGAAAGTCTTGTTGGCCAGGCTTCTGTATTGGGAAAAATTAGTTCGTCTACTCATAAAGACAATTCCCTATATACCTTCCGAACCTATCAACTTGCTTTAAATCTTGCTGAACGTATTCGACTTAACTATGATGTTGCGGATGCCAAATTACTTTTTAGCCAACAAGTGGCCTTAGTAACGGAGAGAGCAGTGGAAACAGCCTATCACTTGTATCAGCGAACAAAACAATATCAATATTTAGAACTAGCTTTTAATATTACTGAGGGTACTAGAGCTTCTACGTTAACGGATGCCAGACGCGAACAATCACTCAAAACGGCTTGGATACCCAAAGACATGCTGGCTGAGGAAAATCGCTTAAAAAATGCTGTTACGTCTATTAAACTAAGCCTTAATCAACCAACGACGAAAAATGAACACGATAGCCTAAAAACACGTCTTGTTGAGCAGGAAATTACCTTAGATAAACTAAGACAGAAATTTCGCCTCAAGATTCCCGAGTATGCCCGGACAGCCAATGAAAAAATGAATATACAAACCATTCGGCAAAAACTGGTTAATTCTAAAACGGCACTATTGTCGTATGTACTGAGTGACCAGGAAATGTACGTTTTCATTGTCAGTTCAGAACAGGTTAAGTGGCTTCGTTTACCCGTAACTTCGCGTTTTTATGAGGCCATTTCGGCTTTACAAAGCGATCTTTATAATAATCCTGGAATCTCCCCTTATCAGGGCCATAAAGCAGCACAGGTAGCTTACGAGGCTATGTTTGCTCCTTTACAACCTTATTTAAAAGGAACAAACCGACTGATAATCATCCGGGATAAGGAATTGAACTACCTGCCTTTTGAAGTATTGGAGGACAAATCGCATCATTTTCTGTTGAATTCTTACGCCATTCGTTATTCATATGGAGCAACTTTGGCCCAAATTCAGGAAAATCTTCCTGTTAGTTCGGGACCAGATGGGATTTTAGCAATGGCTCCATTTTCGAGATTAACATCTCAGACAGACGTTTTCAGAGATAAATCTTTATCAGCTTTGCCAGCCT
>JASGGE010000155.1:0-7958 GCA_047605205.1 Siphonobacter sp. | reverse complement strand
ACAATTACTGGGAAAAGCTCTGCAAACTATTTCAATACGTAACTTATGGGTCAATCCCGACTGTGGCCTGAAAACCCGACGTTGGACAGAAACCGAACAAGCTCTACGAAATATGGTGACTGCTGCTAAACAATTGCAGCGTACTATTAGCGTATAAATTTATAAAACATGGTTTGTAATTTGGAAATCTATTTCTAAATTACAAACCATGTTTTATATGCAGATTAGGGCATTAAATAGTGATAAGTATATTTGATTGATAGTTGTTAAATGGTATATGTTAAAAATGGATCAGGAACATTTTATATGCTACTTCAACAATGACGCTATCTGTAAAAATTCTGCAATCTGTAATTTTACTTTGTGTTATAATACTTATAACTTGTGGATATATAGTAGTATACCATAGGCCATATTTAAAGGCCGGAGACTTAGATTTATATTATACTTCAACTATCCATGTAATAAATGGAGATATTCCTTATAAAGATTTTAAATTTGAATATCCTCCCCTTGCTATTCTTCCAATTATATTACCTGGATTAATTTTTCATAATAGTAGTTTTCAGAACTATAGCCTTGTATTTTTTTTAGAAAATTTGCTTTTTATATTTTTGTTAGGCATAACGATTTATAATATAGCTATCAAGTTAAATTTGAGTAAATTTATCTGGAAAATTCTAGCCAGATATGCAATTTTAATATTACTAAGCTGGATTACTGTTTCTTGGCGGTTTGATATATTCTGTACATTGTTAACAGCCCTTTCTTTTCTTTCAGTACTTCGTAAACAGGCATTTATAGGAGGAATATGGATAAGTTTAGCAATTGTAACGAAGTTATACCCCATAGTGTTCATACCTGTTTTTCTTCTATACTTCTTTATCCAAAAGAAATATACCCAGTTATTCTATCTAATATTAGGCTGTGGAATAGTAATAGGATTAACGACAATCGGTATAGCTTTAACGGCTGGAGATGCAATTCTTTCTTTCTTAAATTATCATCAGTTACGAGGTTTACAAATTGAAAGTATTGGCGGAGGGTTTATCCTGGTATTACACATACTGCATTATATTGCGGCTGATGTAGTATTTAATTATGGAGCTTTTCATTTAGCCTCGTCATGGTCTGATAACCTGGCTAAATGGAGCCCTATCTTTTTTGTTATTACTTACTTAGTGATTATAGGTTTTATAAAATATGATTTTACTAAAGATTATAAAACGAAAAAGTATATTAGCTCCGATAGTTTATTAAAGGGAAGTGTTAGCGTATTATTAATATTTATTATCACAAATAAGGTTTTTTCACCTCAATATCTTATCTGGCTAATACCATTTATACTTTTTTTGTCTATTAAATACTTGAAAATAATTATGGTAATATTTATACTTACCTTCTTGTTATTCCCTTTTATTTATAGATTTCTTTTGGAAATAAACCCTTTTGCTGTAGGTGTATTGGTATTACGTAACCTATTAGTAATTATAGTATTACTTTTGATTTTAGTAGGGGATAGATATGAATTGTTATTAAAAGATAATTCACATTAATTGGTATTAATGTTTCGTATAAAAATAGTAATTACTATTATTGTGATGAACAATTGGTTATCAAAGTGAGTTTAGAAGAAAAAATTCAGGCGGCCGAAACCCGCGTATTTAAAGCCGTTTTCCCGAATACCACTAATCATTACGATACGCTATTTGGTGGCACAGCCATGCAAATGATGGATGAAATAGCTTTCATCACAGCTACACGTCTGGCACGTAAACCACTCGTAACGGTTTCAAGTGACCGTATTGATTTCCGAAGACCCATTGAAGCAGGGAGTCTGATTGAGCTCATCGGTAAGGTGGTTCAGGTAGGAAAAACCAGCATGCGGGTAGAAGTGGAAATTTTTGTGGAAAGCATGTATGCTGAAGGGCGGGAGCTAGCCATTCATGGAAGCTTTACTTTAGTAGCGATTGACGAGCACAAAAAGCCCGTAAAAATTCTTGACTAACAAAACAGGCTGAAGATTACCCTCAGCCTGTTTTGTTTTATGGTAAGGCAAAAGCAACGTAACTATCACCTTTGGGGTTGCCGAGCTTGGTTCCTCCGCAGGCGATTACAATGTATTGTTTTCCGTTAACTTCGTAGGTGCTAGGTGTAGCGAAGCCAGCTGCCGGAAGCCTGGTTTGCCAAAGCACATTGCCCGTTTTTTTATCAAAAGCACGAAACATCCCGTCCTTGGTGGCAGCAATGAATAATAAGCCTCCGGCTGTAACGACCGGGCCGCCGTAATTTTCGGTTCCGGTTACTGGAATACCCTTGTCGGACAGGTCTTTAAATTCGCCCAATGGTATTTTCCAAATGTGTTTGCCCGTATTCAGATCAATGGCGGTAAGTGTTCCCCAGGGAGGTTTAATGCCCGGATACCCTTTGTTATCCAGAAACTTATGGTATCCGTTGAATCGGTAAGGTAAGTAAGGCCCTTTCTTTTTTGGTGCTGCGGAACTGGCTTCTATTTTTTCTTCCCCAAATAAAAATGATATTAAGGCTTGTTTATCGATTTCTGATAGCGATGAAAATCCGGGCATCATGCCTTTCCCGGTAGAAACAAGCTTCATGACATAAGCCCGGTCCCGCCGCTTTTCAATATTTACCAGCGAAGGATAACCACTGGCAGGATTACCCTTGCGGTCGGCTCCGTGGCAGGCAATGCAGGTAGTGGTATAGATGCGTTGACCTGGGCTTAGATGAGCCAGCTCATCTTCTCTTGGAGCTGGGCTCAAACTGAATAACCAGGCCATTTCATTTGCATTAACGTACAGAATTCCATCTGGATCGGCTGCGGCACCACCCCATTCGGCACCTCCGTCGGCTCCTGGGAATAATAGAATAGGGGTTTCACTAAGTGGATGAAAAGGGCCTTTGTTGATGCGACGATACGTTGCCCGCAACGAATCCAGGTTTTCAGCGTACGGATTTAGATCAGCCTCTGCAATGGCCTGCCGGGTAAACGGAGCCGGCAGTGTTGGGATGGGTTGAGTTGGCCAGGGTTCTTCTTCTGGTAGGGTAGATTTGGGCATGGCAACTTCCTTGATTGGAAATACGGGCTTACCTGTTACCCGGTCAAACACATATACATAACCCGTTTTTGTTACCTGAGCAACTACATCTATTGCTTTGCCATTATGCCGGATCGTCATGAGGTTTGGTGGAGCCGGGAGATCCTTATCCCAAATGTCGTGATGCACAATCTGATAATGCCAAAGCCGTTTCCCGGTACGAACATCAAGAGCTAGTAAACTATTGGCAAATAGGTTTTTGCCCTTACGATTCGCCCCGTAAAAGTCAGGGCTGGCGGAGCCGGTGGGGACATACAGAATACCACGCTTGCGGTCTACTGCCATTCCTGACCAGTTGTTTGCCGCACCGACATCGGTATTCTTGTAAGCATGTTTCGGCCAAGTTTCATATCCATATTCACCGGGATGCGGAATGGTGTGGAAAACCCAGGCAAGTTGCCCGGTTCGAACATTAAATGCCTGAATATTTCCCGGAGCGGCGTTGGCTCCTTCTTCTAGCCGTAAGGGCATTATAATTAAATCTTCAAACAGGGTGCCCGGAGTATTAGAGATAACAAATTTCTCTTTAGCCTTTTCTCCCAGACCCTGTTTCAGACTGGTTCGACCATTTTCTCCGAAAGACTTAATGGGTTTTCCTGTTTTCGTATCTAATGCGTATAACCAATAATCATACGCAAATAAAATACGGGATTCAGTGCCGTTGCTCCAATAAGTTACCCCACGATTGGTGTTTAGACCACCACCCTTACCAGCATTAAATCGCCAGTGTTCTTTACCCGTGGCAGCATCCAGAGCAAAGACCTGATTTGAAGCAGTTACGCCATATAACACCCCTTGAACAATGATTGGATTGCATTGTACCTGACCTGAATCTTTGGAATGGTATTCCCAGGCGACTTTAAGATTCTGAACGTTCTGTATATTGATCTGATCAAGAGTTGAATAATGGTTTCGATCAGGGCCACCCAGGTATTCAGGCCACTCAACAGGTTTATCCGATTGAGAGGCAAGCCATTGGTTAGCCATTAGCAAGCTGGCTGAACCAGTCAGAATGGCTATTACTATACGTTTCATGAAATGAGGTTAAGTTTCTTATGAAAATACCGGATATCTATCACTATTCAAAATAACCCCTTCTTTTTATAATTAAGGAGCTCTGTACCATTGTATTAATTGCAAAGTTGCTTCTTTCGAAAAGAAAAAAAGAAAATGGGGAATAGTCTATAGTGTCATCTCATTTTTAAATTTACTCTACGAAACGGATGAAAACCTCAGACCATTGGTTAGGTGTTGTAAATGTTGAGCCATGCCCAAACATGCTATTGGTAGCTGTCCGCGTTGCGGTGAGCTTTTTACCTGCAAAGTCAATTCTATTTTGAAATGCGATTGTATGCAAATACAATTAAACCGTGACGAAATGCAACATATACGCGATATCGCAGATTACGATGGAGGCTGTCTTTGTTTGAAGTGTTTACGTGAACTGAAAGAGGCTTATCAGCAGATAACCATACAGGAATTTGGCTTTAAAGTAACTGGAATACCGATCTGAGGGGTATTGAAGTTATCCAGAAAACGCCTCGATTTTTTCAGGGCGAAGGTACTTTACCATTCACGCGGGAACGCATACGGAAGGCGATTGCTTCGCATCAAAAATTTGCAGGAACCTTTCTCCAGTCAGAGTTAGTGCATTTTCTGGCTTTGGAAAAAAAGGCAGAAACGCTGGGTTTTCAAGTAAACGTTAATTGGTAATTGTCTGAAAATAATCATATTAAGAAAGACGAGCACTTTATGGCCGAGCGTATTGAGCTGCCTCCCAAATATTATCTTGATTACTTTCAATATCTATTGGCTTTCGTCAGGCGATTTTATTATGAGCTATTAACTTCCGACGAACAAGAATTCCTGCACGACTTCGATCAGTTAAGTGAAGATGCCCAGTGTCTTTTTATCCGGTTTACAAATCGGAGAGTAGCCTTTTTCCGGGTTCGTAAAATCCATTATCCTGAAATTGAACATTGGAGTGAAGCGTTGCTGGAGCTCGAAGAAAAAGGCTTTGTAGCCCGGTTGTCTTCCTATCATCAGAATCGGGCGGCTGAGGCGATGGACATCTTTACTAAATCAGAAGTATTAGCTTTTGCCAGAAAACTAAGCATTGACACCAAAGGAAAAGCAGGCTTGAAAAAAGAAGAGGTTACCGATTGGTTACTCGAGGCCGTTCCATTTGCAAGCCTGGCCCCGTTTGTAGATTCAACTGAGCCAGTCGTCAAGGTTAATTACGAAGCCCAAACCATGCTATTCAAATTCCTTTTCTTCGGCAATCGTCATGCTGATATGAGTGAATTTGTGGTACGTGATCTGGGGCATTTACGCTTTGAACGCTTTGATGAAGATCGCTTTGTTCCGCATTTCACTACGCGGCAAGAAGTAGAAGACCGGCTGAATGTTTCCCTGGCTTATGAAGATTTTCAGTTGATGAAAACCGCCGGAACTGATCCGCTGGAAATAAACCTCTGGTTTCTGGATTGGTACGAAGCTCATCAGCCTATATCTGATATTGCTCAACCGGCCCTGGATCGGCTCATTTTGCGGGTAGCTGGTTTTATGGAACGCCAGAAAAAACTTGAAGAAGCATTGGAATTATTTCAGTTAACTTTTATGCCACCTTCGCGTGAGCGGCAGGTACGCTTGTTGGTTAAGTTGAAAGATACGGAGGCTGCGTTGGCTCTGGTAGAGGAAATGCTGATGAGCCCCCGGAACGCCGAAGAGCAATTTTTTGCTATTGATTTCCAGAATCAGCAAATGGCTCAGTCCCAGAAAAAACGGGCTCGTAAATCTACTACGGAGTGGTTATTAAAATCGGAAAGTGTAATCATTCCGGTAGCCTGGCGAAATCGGGTAGAAGAGGGCGTTTGCGAGTATTATCGGCAGCAGGGGTATCAGGCTGTTCATAGCGAAAACGTTCTGTTTGATGGATTATTCGGTTTACTTTTCTGGGACATTATTTTTGATGCCGGAACGTCAGCCATTCACCATCCTTTGCAGCGTTCTCCATCGGATATTTACAAGCCTACCTTCTTCGAAAAACGCCGTCCGGCATTATTGGAACGGCTGGATTTACTTGAAAGTAAAGAAGATACTTTATTGTTTCTGGAAAGTGTCTTTGAAGAAAAATTCGGAATTATTAACCCATTAGTAGTATGGTTTCCTGACTTAATGAGCCTGATTGAGGTAGCTGTCGAAAAAATTCCGGGAGCTTTTCTGCAAAAACTATTACTCGAAATGGCTACCAATGTTCGGGAGCATACACGAGGTTTTCCGGATTTATTCATATGGGATGAAGAAAGATATGATTTTATTGAAGTAAAATCCCCGACAGATCATTTGTCACCCCAGCAGTTATACTGGTTACGATTCTTCGAAACGGTGGGAATACGTTCAAAAGTAATGCGAGTGGTTTGGGCTGAGCCAGAGATTTTATTGGAAAACGAGTAATGATCTTCCTGCAATGCTTTCCAGAATTTAACCGGTTCAGTAAGAAGACGCAATCAGTCGACGACCCTATCTTGAAAACATCATTGTAATTCCTTCAATTCCTTCCGGACTTTTTCTACCCAGCGAGCTTGTCCTGCCTGATTAATACTATGACTACTATCCAGATCATATTGTTCCTGATAGTGATTCATTTCCCGAAAAGCATCCAGAAAAAGGTATTGAATACGACTGTCATACTCATCGACGGGTAATTCTTCCTTTAATAAGGTCCGCTTGAATCGTTCGGCCACTAAATGCGTAATGTCGAAATGAAGCTGCTCATGTGCGAGAGCATATCCATTAGAAGCAGGCTCGGCTGTCCAGGAAGAATTCTTTAGCATGTATACCTTCAGCATCATGTCAACTACCAGCGTACCATTTTCAGTATGTGTGATAGCTTCGTAGCCAAAGCTGGTAAAGATTGTTGCTCCGTACCGGGGGTTCGTCCGGTGAATAGGGCCCGTGAAATCTGACCAGGTAACGGGCCGTTTGGGTGAATAAAATACAGTATCGCCTAAAATACCTCTGGGGGTATATTCTTTAAAGCGAACCTCAACCCGTTGTGCCAGCTTGTCACTTCGCTTCTGATTCGTTTTTAACCATTGATCAAACTCCCGGAAACAGCGTTCCAGCGTTTGTCGAAGCTGAATTTCATAATTCCCATCAATCCCCAACGAACGGGTATACTCTACTCCCGACTGACATTCTGTTAATGGAAGAATGGAGTCTTCCAGTTTACGTTCGAAAGCGAGACCTATCCGAAAACGTCCGGTAACCCTTTGGCCGGTGTGGCTCTCCTGAAACCAGCATTCCTTTACCCGAACAATTATCTGATACGCTCCATTCCTGGGGCTATTGAGGAGCCGCGTAAAAGTTACAGGTAATGAATTGGGTAAACGTAATGAGGTATACTGTCCCGAAGGCTGTACAATCAGGCCAATGGCATCTGTTTTTACACGTTCGTCCTGTACTTCAGCTAATTCGTAAATACCAGAAGGAAGGGTTAATGGCTCGGATTGTATTGAAAGAGTACGCTGAGCTAAGGCAGGGGCAACGGTGCTTAGCACAAGAAAGAGGCTATAGTAGCTAACGTGTCGGGAAAGGGGGTAGTTCATAGAAAGGCTTGCCCGGGAAAAACGAAAATTTTAAAAGAATAGTGCCATGAAAATTTATTTAAATAATCCTTGACATTATAAGAAACGCTGTCTAGGTTCACTATCGCTAAGGGCTACTGAATCTTTTAGGCACCTTCCTGTGCGAGGGAAGGCCGCTAACTAGGTTGTACTCTGGCCTGAACCAATGGTCAAACCTTTTAAATGTGTGTGCGTATGAAACTGCAAGTGCAAA
>JASGGE010000154.1:0-7979 GCA_047605205.1 Siphonobacter sp. | reverse complement strand
CTTCATTAATCTGGCTACTGCTCAGGCCTTGAAACGCTCAAAAGAAGTAGGCGTCCGAAAGGTAATTGGCGGCACGAAAGGTCAGTTATTCTGGCAATTTATTTCTGAAACTGGCCTGATTACTCTGATCGGGGTAGTGTTATCCGTTTTGATCGTCGAACCGATTCTACCTTCCCTGAATAACTGGGTGTATGAATCGGCGGGTCTTAATCTTTTTGGGAACCTTACCCTTTTCTCCGACCTGCCCATGATTCTTTTCCTGGTTGTTCTGATGTTAATAGTAACCTTGTTTTCAGGATCTTACCCAGGATTAGTATTAGCTGGATTTCAGCCTGTTGCTGCCCTAAAAGGCAAAATCAGTACCCAGCAGGTGGGCGGATTATCGGTTCGTCGTAGTCTGGTAGTAGTTCAGTTCATATTGACCCAAATCCTGATTATCGGGGCTATCGTGATTACCCAGCAAATGGATTTTTTCAGGGGAAAAGACATTGGCTATGATCCTTCGGCCGTCGTAATGATCAATTTGCCTATACCTGATAAAGTCAGCGAATCCTTACGTCACCGATTCTTACAGGTTCCTGGTGTAGAGCGTGTTTCATTTGCTTTCTCAGCACCTACAAGCCAATCAAATAACACTACCAATCACCGGTTTGACACCCGTCAGGAATATGAAAAATGGTCGGTAAACACTAAACCCGCCGATAGTCATTACCTGGAAACCTATGGACTGAAGCTCATTGCGGGTAAGAACATACCCGACAGCGATACAACCCGCGGATTTCTTGTCAATGAAACCTATGTAAAGCGGTTGGGTCAAAATTTAAAACCAGCTGATGTAGTTGGCAGAAATCTGAATGTCTGGGGACGAACGGCTCCTATTTATGGGGTAATCAAAGATTGGAATAATCTTTCGCTGCACAACGAAATTCAGCCCATTGCCGTTTTCGCCTATCAAAGCAAATTCCTTAACGCTGCTATGAAAGTCAATACCGCTCATTTACCCCAAACACTGGCTGGTATCGAGCAAATCTGGAATGAAAACTTTCCAGATTATTTATACGATCAAACGTTCCTGGATCAACGGATTGCTCAGGCTTATCAAACCGAAAACCTGATTCTGCAACTCATCCGAGCTTTTTCATGTATCGCTATTGTGATTGGCTGCCTGGGTTTATACGGACTGGTAAGTTTTATGGCAGCTCAGAAAACCAAGGAAATTGGCGTAAGGAAAGTATTGGGAGCCAGTGTTACTCAGATTCTGGGCTTATTCGGAAAAGAATTTGGCAAACTGGTATCAATTGCCTTTGCTGTAGCCGCCCCACTAGGCTGGTGGCTCATGTCCCAATGGCTGGAAGATTATACTTATCGAATCAGTATTGGCTGGCAGGTATTTGTGGCTGCTATTATTATTACGGCCATCATCGCTACGCTTACCGTGGGCTGGCAATCATTCCGGGCGGCCACAACCAATCCGGCGAAAAGTCTGAAATCGGAATAAAGCCCTCTGTAAGGGTCCCATTGGCAAAATGGTCAAATTTTGGGACCGTGAGCGGCAAATTGTGGGTGTAGTAAAAGACTTTCATTTTGAATCCCTCTATCAGAAAGTGAAACCTTGTTTCTTCCAGTCGTATCCGGTCATGCCGAATGTGATGGTTAAGATTCGCGGTGGGTCTGAACAACAGATTCTTGCTCAAATCGAACACCTCTATCGGGCTCGCTACAGAGACTTAGTGTTTGATTATCAGTTTCTGGACGAAAACTATAATGCTCTTTACGCTTCCGAACTTCGCATTAGTAAGCTGTCCCAATATTTTGCCGGGTTAGCCATTTTTATTTCCTGTCTGGGTTTATTTGGGTTAGCCGCTTTCATTGCCCAGCGACGGAGAAAGGAAATTGGTATTCGGAAGGTCATTGGAGCTACAGTTACGAATATAACGGTCATGCTTTCGGCCGACTTCCTGAAATTAATACTCCTTGCTATAGTCATTGCCTTTCCGCTTATTGGCTGGGCTCTGCACAACTGGTTAGAAGCATTTGCGTATCGGGTTGATATTGGCGTAGGTACGTACCTAATCGCAACCCTCGGAATTGTCTTACTGACTTTATCTACTATTAGTTATCAGGCAATAAAAGCAGCCCTTACCAATCCGGTAAAATCCTTGCAATCAGAGTAGTATTCATAAATTCAAGCTTGTTTTAACACAAACCGGGCCTACGATTCTCCGTTAATAGAGAACTGTAGGCTCGACTGTTTTTTCTGAATTTCACAGGAATTTACTGATACTAGGGAAACCCCATGCAACGTAAAAGGCTCATTCTGCATCTATAGGCTGATCACCTGTTTCAATCCCTTATCCCTATGCTTCGTAACTATTTCAAAGTTGCCTTTCGGGCCTTGCTCAAGAACAAGGCCTATTCGCTCATTAATATTGTCGGCTTGGCAACGGGTATGGCCGTTACGATGCTGATTGGACTCTGGATCTGGGATGAGCTGACTTATGACCGCTATCACAAGAATTATGACCGCATTGCTCAAGTGATGCTTCACCAAACCTGGGACGGAAAAAAAGGCACGCAAACAGCCGTACCAGTGCCCTTGTATAAAGAGTTACAGACTAAATACTCGGATTTTAAATACATTGTCCCCAGTTCCTGGACGTTCAATCATATCCTTACTTACAAGGATAATAAATTTACCAAACAGGGAAATTACATCGGCCCGGAAGCCCCAACGATGCTTTCGCTTGAAATGGTAAAGGGCTCTGTCAATGGGTTAAAAGATCCTCATTCTATTCTGATCAATGAATCGCTGGCTGAAGCTTTATTTGGATCTGAAGATCCGATTAATAAGGTTTTGAAGAGTGATAACAAAACAGAAGTAAAGGTAACCGGGGTTTATAAAGACCTTCCTCCTAACACTGAATTATCTGAAGTAACTTTTCTAATGCCCTGGGATTTGTATCTAATCGTCGAGCCCTGGGTAAAAAACAGCGAAAATCAATGGCATAACAATTCCTTTCAAACATTTGCGATGCTTCAGCCTTCGGCAGATTTCGATAAAGTATCTGCCAAAATCAAGGATGTTGTTCTTCATCATGATCCGAAAGACCCGGCTAAACCTGAAGTTTTTCTGCATCCCATGTCGAAATGGCACCTGTATTCCGAATTTAAAGAAGGTAAGATTACCGGTGGCCGGATTGAATTTGTCTGGCTGTTTGGTATCATTGGCTGCTTTGTACTTTTGTTAGCCTGCATTAATTTCATGAATTTAAGTACGGCCCGTAGTGAAAAACGGGCCAAAGAAGTAGGCATTCGTAAAGCCATTGGCTCGTTGCGTCAGCAATTAATCGGGCAGTTTTTGAGCGAATCGCTGGTGGTAACACTCATTGCCTTTATTCTTTCCATTTTTCTGGTTGAGTGTGCTTTACCCTGGTTTAATGAAGTAGCCGATAAGAAACTGTCTTTCCCGTGGTCAAACCCATTTTTCTGGATTGCCGGGCTGGCCTTCACGCTGATTACTGGCTTTATATCAGGAAGTTATCCGGCTTTTTATCTTTCTTCATTCGAGCCCGTGAAGGTACTAAAAGGTACTTTTCGCGTAGGGCGATATGCCTCGCTCCCTCGTAAAATATTGGTTGTCTTGCAGTTCACGGTTTCGGTAACCTTAATTATCGGTACAATCGCCGTGTTCCGGCAAATTCAGTTTGCCAAAAACCGTCCGATTGGTTACAATCGTGATGGCCTGGTTTACTTATCTATGAATACGGAGGATATTAGTAATCATTACGAAGCATTTAAAACGGAGTTATTAGGAAGCGGGATGGTTAAAGCGGTAACCAAATCATCAAGCCCGATTACTGGCCTATGGTCTAATCAGGTTGGCTTTGACTGGAAGGGCAAAGATCCCGCCAAACAAGCCTTGTTTGGGGTGGTAGCAGTAAGCTCGGACTATGGTAAAACGATGGGTCTGCAATTTGTAGCGGGTCGGGATTTTTCTGACAAATTCGCTACGGATTCTGCAGCTCTGGTCATGAACGAGGCCGCAGCCCAGTATATAGGCAAAAAAGAACTGGTTGGCGAGAACATTAAGTGGAATGACCGCAACTATACAGTTGTCGGGATTGTAAAAAATGTAGTCATGAGTTCTCCATACCGGCCAGTAGATCCTACCATTTTCACCTTTAATCAGGGCTGGTCAAATATCATTACCATTAAGATTGACCCAAAGATTAGTCCTACTCAGGCATTAACCCGAATTGAAAACGTCTACAAAAAACACGATCCGGGTGCTCCGTTCGAATATAAGTTTGCGGACGATGA
This sequence comes from Siphonobacter sp., assembly GCA_047605205.1. Lineage (GTDB taxonomy): Bacteria > Bacteroidota > Bacteroidia > Cytophagales > Spirosomataceae > Siphonobacter. The sequence goes on along the minus strand of JASGGE010000154.1, from coordinate 3,659 downwards.
TTACGGTAAGAAGTTCGCTTCAGAAGAGCGGGTTGGTAAACTGGCCACCTTCTTTGCTTGCCTGGCCATATTCATTTCATGTCTGGGTTTGTTTGGCCTGGCTTCTTTCGTTGCCGAACAACGCATCAAGGAAATTGGGGTTCGAAAGGTATTAGGAGCTTCGGTATTGAATCTGTGGGGTTTATTGTCAAAAGACTTTATCTGGCTGGTATTGATTTCATTCGCCATCTCTGTCCCCATCGCTTATTATTTTATGAATAACTGGTTATCCCGCTACGAATACCGTTCGGAATTAAGCTGGTGGATTTTTGCAGGAGCAGGCATCGGAGCAATGGCTATTACGTTAGCAACTGTAAGTTATCAGGCAATCAATGCGGCCTTAATGAATCCGGTAAAATCACTAAAATCGGAATAAGACAAAGACCCCGATTGATCGAGTCTCCACAGAACAAATTGTCATGGGCCTGTACGAAAACGTACGAAATACTGTACGTTTTCGTACAGGCCCGTTATCATTAATAGCTAATAATCAGACACTTATTCATTCATCAGGAATGACGGCACAGGTTTAATACAACTATGGCAGATCATTAAATCTGGATTTGTATGTTACGCAATTACCTGATCATAGCCTGGCGAAATCTGCTTCGCAACAAAGCCTTTTCGGTCCTCAACATTACTGGACTTGCTCTGGGAATGACGTGCAGTATGCTCATTTTTTTATGGGTGCAGGACGAAAAATCAGTTGATGCCTTTCATGCAAATGGGGAACAATTATACCAGGTTTATGAACGCTCTTACCACGACGGAAAAGTAGAAGCCAGTTATAGTACTCAAGGTTTGCTAGCTCAGGAATTAAAAAGGGTTATCCCGGAAGTTCAGTATGCAAGTGGGCTAGAGTATGTATCGGCTCCTGGCACTCAAAACACCTTTGAAGCAAAGGACAAAATCAGTAAAATGGGCGGCATGTTCGCTGACACTGATTTCTTCAGGATGTTTAGTTATCCGCTCCTGCTGGGCACACCTCAAACCGCATTAACAGAACCTAATGTGGTTGCCATTTCCCGTAAAATGGCCGAAAATTTCTTTGGAAGCCCTGAAAAAGCAATGGGTCAAATCATTCGTTTCGATAACAAAGAGGCTTTGAAAGTAACGGCTGTTTTTGAAAACATGCCCGCTAATTCATCGCACCAGTTTGATTTTTTTAGAAGTTGGGAAGACTTTATACAGCAAAATAAATGGGTGAACAATTGGTCCAACACTAGCCCATCAACGTATATCCAGTTACGTCCAGGAGCCGATGCCGCAAAAGTAGAAGCCAAAATCAAAGATTTCATTTATCGATACCAGCCTAAAACGCAAGGTTTTCAATCAGAGCTAGCCCTGCAACCTTATCCTGAAAAATACCTGAATTCAAACTTCAAGAATGGTTATATTGACGGCGGCCGGATTGAATATATTTATTTCTTTACTGCAATAGCCGTTTTCGTATTGCTCATTGCCTGCATCAACTTCATGAATCTGGCAACGGCACAGTCTTCAAAACGTTCGAAAGAAGTAGGCTTACGAAAAGCGATTGGGGCAGTGCGATCATCGCTCATTGCCCAGTTTATTGGAGAAGCAGTGCTCCTGGCGTTTTTTTCTATACTAATTGCTCTGCTCCTATCCGATCTATTATTACCAGCTTTCAATACCCTTACGGGTAAACAACTCACATTGCCACTTACTCAACCCCTTTTCTGGCTATCATTACTAGGGTTAATTGTGGTCACGGGCTTTGTTTCAGGCAGTTACCCGGCTCTGTTTTTATCCTCACTTAATACGGTAAAAGTGTTGAAGGGTACCCTGAAATTTAGCTGGAAAGCTACCTTCTTTCGGCAAGGTCTGGTCGTTTTTCAGTTTACCCTTTCGATCATGTTCATCATCGGGATTATTGTCGTCTATCGTCAAATGAATTATATCCAAAGTAAAAACCTGGGTTATAACCGTGAAAACCTGGTATATCTTCCTATTGAAGGAGAGTTAGTCAATAACTATAGCACGTTTAAAACAGAAGCAGAAAAATACCCGGGTATTGTGATCGTTTCGAAAATGCGAAATTCTCCTACGGTTATTGAGCATCATACGGGCGGTATCAGTTGGGACGGCAAAGATCCTAATGTTTCGATTTTTTTTGCGGACGGAGTGGTAGGTTATGATTTTGTCAAGACGATGAAGCTGGAGCTGAAAGAAGGACGTGACTTTTCAAAAGCATTTGCCACGGACACAGCCGCTTATTTATTGAATGAAACGGCTGTGCATCGGATGGCTTTAAAAGATCCAATCGGCCAGACCATTAGTTGGGGAAATCGTCCTGGAATAATAATTGGGGTTCTGAAAGACTTCCACTTCACGTCCATGCACCAGGCTATTGATCCACTCATTATCCGACTGGACGATACTACTTGGGGTTGGGGCACGGTTCTCGTCCGTACGGAAGCTGGGAAAACCCAACAAGCCATCAACTCCCTGGAAAAGCTTACAAAATCCTTAAATCCCAAATTCCCATTTACGTATCGATTCTCCGATCAGGAATTTGATCACCTCTATAAAAGTGAGCAGGTAGTGAGTCAATTATCCAATTATTTTGCCATTCTGGCTATTACCATTGCCTGCTTAGGGTTGTTTGGTCTGGCAGGCTTCACTGCCGAACGCCGCACCAAAGAAATTGGAGTTCGAAAAGTAATGGGAGCTTCGGTCATCAGTGTAGTGGGTTTGTTATCCAAAGACTTTCTAAAATTGGTGCTGATTGCCATATTGATCGCTTCGCCAGTGGCCTGGTATGCCATGAATCACTGGCTACAGGGATTTGCCTACCGAATTTCCATTGACTGGTGGATTTTTGTTATAGCGGGGCTGGCCTCTCTCCTGATTGCCTGGTTAACGGTAAGCTATCAAAGTATTCAGGCGGCGTTGATGAATCCAGTGAAAAGTCTAAAAAGCGAATAGGCATATAGAGCAAAGGGTTAAAATAATTCTCTCTGCTCCTTGCCACAAACTCCTCTGCTCCATGCTAAGCAACTACTTCAAAGTCGCTCTTCGGAACCTGTTGAAAAACAAGGTTTATTCGATTATTAACATCATGGGTTTGGCCATTGGGATGGCTGTTACCTTATTAATTGGTTTGTGGGTATACGATGAACTTTCGTTTGATCGCTCCTTTGAACATTATGACCGGATTGCTCAGGTCATGCAACATCAGACCTTAGAAAAACAAAAAGATACGTGGCCAGCTGTATCCATTCCATTAGCTGCTGAACTCCGAAATACGTATGGTGCTGATTTTGAACGCGTGGTTCTGTCTTCCTGGAACGACGATCATGTGCTTTCTGTCGGAGATAAAAAATTAAAATCAAATGGTAGTTTCATGCAGGCAGAAGCCCCTGACCTCTTAAGTCTGCACATGATTAGTGGAAGCCGAAAGGGCCTGCACGACCCTTCATCCATCTTACTATCGGCCTCTTTAGCCAAATCACTTTTTGGGAAAATTGATCCTATTAATCAAGTGGTTAAAATTGATAATAAGTTATCCGTAAAAGTCAGTGGCATTTATGAAGATCTCCCTAGTAATACCTCTTTTCACGAATTGACTTTTATATTACCCTGGGAGTTATACGTTT
>JASGGE010000153.1:0-8167 GCA_047605205.1 Siphonobacter sp. | reverse complement strand
ACCCGAACACTTAATTGTTTACTAGCCGTATAACTCACACTGGGGTTAAACTGAAAGTATATGTTACCGGCTGTTGGCGTTACATCTCCATCAAGTTCTCGAATCAGTACGCGTTGATCCCGATAAGCCAGTCGGCAATCAAAGGTTACGTCGTTTTTCAATTTCACTTGCCGTCCACCAAACCTGAATCGAATATTTTGCTTGGTAAAGCCTAGTCGACCTGCTAACTCTTTATTACTTACTTCATTTACTGATACGTTCGAAAGATTTAAGCCAACATTACGATCCTGATTATATTCAAGGCCTCCGGTTATGCCATCTTTCGTGCGTACCTGAACGCCTATGAAAGGAGCAAAACGTTCAACGAATGAAATTACACTCATTACATAAACGGGAATAAATTGTCCTTCGTCATTCAGTTTCTCAGCAAAGGGATACAACGGAGCATTTAAGGCTACAAAAGCCGCGTCATAATCCAGGGAAGAAACGAAGCTTCCCACATTATAGGTACTGGTATACTTATGCTTAATCTGAATCTGATCAAAGCGTTTTTTAAACCAGGGGACATTCGTTAAGCCGCGATAGGTCAAATCCCAGTTAGGTAATGGGATTTTGTAAAAAGGCGAAAACTTTACCCGATCAGGGCTCTTACCTGAATAAGCCGCGAAGAAGGCCGGAATCAGCACATCCTGAGAGTTTGTATTATAGGCATCTCCATAGGGGTTTGCTATTTGTAATCGGTCCAGGATAATCTGACGATAATTCTGAAAACGTTCAAAGTTGGCAGAATAATTATCCCGAGTTGTCTTTTCAAAAGCCGTCAGGAATGACAAATAGCTCATAGAGTAACTTCCCGAACGCACAGGCGTCTGGCTTTCAAATGCTCCTCCAGCCGTAGCAGGACGGAAATACTCCTGGTAATTGTCCGAACGGTTCCAGTTCATTTCCATTTGCACCGTAAAGTCCTTCCAGGGCTCCAGCGTGGTTGTGGCACTAAATCGCCGGGTAATGGTCTGCACGAAGGCCTGGTTTTGAGCTGTTGTCTTGGAAATCCAGCCTTCTCTGGCTCCGCGATACCGAATATCTCCCTTCTGGCTTCCCAGAATAAATGGCATACCCGGCACTCCTGCCCGATCCCCAAAAAAATGAGGTGTTTGTATAAAACCTGGTAAAATGGTCGATTCTAATACCGAATAGTTATACTGAATGCCTCGTACGGTTAACAACAACCTGGCCAGGCTTTTCAGGAATTGGCTGCTTTCTTCGGGGACTTCTTCAAAATCCCCCGGGCTCCTGGCAATATCCCGCCGTGGAGCTCGCGGTGAGTTTACCCATCGCAAGGCTTTGATCTTGTTGTATAAGGCTACAAAGTCAATGCGTCCGTTTAGTACTCGCTCGCGTTGGTTTTGAATAGTATTTCCATACAATACTCCCAGCGAATCGCGTAGATCATAACTGTTTGCCTGGAACTTATAGCTAACATTATACTGAAGATTGGCCTGCATCCAGTCAGTAAGTGGAAACTTGTTCAACGGAATTTGCCAGGTATTTCGGAAGGCCTGAGTAAAGGTTTTCATCCGTCCTAACCGTAACAAATTCTTAAGCACTGAGTCACGTTTTACCTGTGTGTCTATCGCTCCATAGGGCTCATCAATAATAGCCTGAGCATTGGCAGAATACTGCATTGCCCAGCTCTTCGAGAAGTTCCAGCCTGCTCCGTATATTCGATTAAACAACCAGTATTTTTGATACAGCGGGTCTGTCCCTTCTGTAGTTAGGGATGGCGTTCCAGCCGTTGATCCTACGGTAGAATTATAGTATTGCGTTTTAATAAAACTACGATCCATATTTCCCTGGAAAGCAATACTATTGGGGAGGGGCGTAAAGTTAAAGTCCTTAATGAGCTGGAAAATATGTCGTTCATTTTTCCATTTCTTAAAAGGCTGCCAAGACTTTGGATTAGTCGTAAAGGCATAGGTGAAGCCTCCGGTTCGTGAAAGCTGATAATATTCAGCCATGCTGATATTCGAGCGTAGTTTTTCAGAATAAGCATAGGTAAAGGAGAAATTCTCGATGTCGTAAAAGTGCATTTTCCCTGTTTGAGAAAGTCTTATTTTACGCACATTCGAGAAACTCATTGCCTTTTGGGTAGTATTATCCTCGACCATCCGACGATACGCTGCCCGCTGGCTTTCAGGCATGGTACTCAAGGATAATTCTAGCGGCATATCTGGATCTAATGGATTGAAATGCGGCCGGATGGTTTGCTTATCATAACTGAAGTAAAACGGTATTTGTAGCCCCCATTTCTGCGGGAAAAACTTCTCCAGATTTAAGGTTGAGGCTACTCCCAGTGTAAAGGTATTATCGCGTGATCGTTCTGATATCCGTGATTGAATGTCGCCGAATCCATAGGTTTTAATTGAACTGCTTAGGGTTAATAGGCCCACATCAGCCAGTTTGATATCTGCTTTGGCAACAGCAGCAAAGCCAGCCGTTTGGTCATATCCGGTTGTATGCAATTCATCCAGCCAAAGTGTAAATGACTTCGATTGACCATCTTCTGACTTTGGGTTTCGCATCCCAAGCATCAGAATTTGAACAGCCGAAAAGTCAGGATTCCCCATTATGGTAATCTTGTATTTCCCATTAGACGAAACAACCGTATAAGGCGTTGTGATACTAGCCCCCGAGCGGTTCCGATCTGCCTTTGCCTGCCTTAATTCGTCCATAGCAAAATCAAATTTATTCTCGGTAGGCCATACCAGGCTAGCATCTGGGCTGGCAATATTAATTGTACTTGCCTTAGTAGCCGTGAGGCCCAATACTTCAATCTCGTAATAGTTGTAGAGAAAGTCAGTACCTAAACGCATGAAAGCCGAGGTTTTGCCATCTTCATCCAGCGTATTCTCCATGTGAACGGACATGTTAATCCGTTTGTATTGAGTCAGATCATAATTCACCAGTTTATACACTGCTCTCGAATCGCCATCGTGCAAATCGGTTACACTCACCTTCAACGACTGCTCATTCAATTGAGCATTGTTCAGCGTTGTGATGTCACGGTCACGATCGTATCCCGGAGGCACTACGTACGGAATAGTTCCGACAGAACTGGCTCCTGGGCCATTTTCTTCAATGTTTACTGTAGAAAGTAAAAAATCAGCATCATATGATTCGGCAACTTCACTGGTTGCATTTAAGTCATACGTATACTTGCGATACTGGTAACCGGTTAACTGGAATTGAGCGAAACGTAAAACAACAGGTTCAGCAAAACCTGTCAGCACCAATCTCATAAAACGCATGGAGCTCAAGTCTGAGATTCCTCCTACTGCACGAGTAGGCGTTTTTATATCTACTCTAAAAAGATACCAGTTTGACCCATCGCTGGTTGTGATTTTATCAACAATATTATTAGAACCTACTTCCAATTGACCTGGTAAGATTGGCACTTCATACTCGTAATAACTCTCTGTTTCGTTAACAGTATTATCCGTATTGAGGTCTTCTGAATCAGGCAAATTAGTAGAAGCCGGAGTCACACCATTAATAGTTGTGGTGGGGGAATTATTTTCCATCCCCATATAATTCTTGTACCGCTCAATAATCGACCAGTTATTCTGATCAGCCTCCGTTGAGAAGTAATATTTAAAGTCATCATTAGAAGGGTCACTCTGAATTTGGGTAAGAGCATCTCCTGTTACTACAGACTGAATTTGAGAAAGGTAGCTTTTGAAAAACGTTTGCTCGTCTGTGTCGTTTAACCCATCAAAACCTATATCCTGAACTGAGATATTCGAATTGTCAAAAGCATTAATAACATACTGGGCCAAAGGAGCATATCCCCAAGCCGAAGAATCTACATTTGCTGCTTGGCCATTCACGCTACTGGTACGTCTTCCATCTACGGGAAAGCCATTTTCAAACGTAAACAGGCCGTCTGGAGTTACATCTTCTGAGATATCCCCAATATGTATCAGCAACTTTCCTCCTGATGTATTTTTCTGTGGGTTACTGCCGTTTCGAACTACATCAATAAAAGGGTCCATTACCCAAAACTCAATTGTTTCGATATTCGCATTTTCGAAATCTGTATCTGAGGTAATAGCCCTGGTTATGGCACCGAAATTTTCCGTTGGGTTTTTCAGCAAGCCTGCCTGCGTTAAATTCGTGGTATAGTTATACTGCCCTCTTTCGGAAGGGAAATAGGCAATATCCAGCGTACTAAGGGGTAAATTATAGTTCTCGTACGACTTTCCAGTGAAAATCTGCTGAGGTAAATACTGCTTTTCAAAATAGTTAGTTGTGACATCCAGCGTTGATGGTACTAATGAGCTGCTCGATCCGCCAGTTCCATAGAAGGTCTGATCAATACTATAAACGGAAACCCTAGCTCGTTTGTAAGCATACCCCAATGGATCAGCTGACGTTGCTGAAGAATAGTCCTCTGGGGTAGCTCCTAGTCGCCACTTAATAGGCTGTTTAGTAAAATCATAAACCGTTCGGCTTGCTTCGAAATCATCGATATAACTACGCCCTTTTACTCGATTGTTTACGCCTGGTATTAACTGAGCATATTCTCCCGAAAAGGCAATATTTGACATCTCTTTTGTTTCAACCAAAGGCAACCCATCGAGAGCACGCGTTAGCCAGGGAGCATTTTTCTTCAGTTTCAGATCAGTACCATACATAAAGTTGTTGACAGGCTCATTACCAACGGCAACCCGCAGTAAATTCCCCGGTGTCGACTCCTTTAAGTGCATGAAGGTGGCTCCGAGTGTAATGTCATTGCTAAAGTGATAATCAAACCGCCCAGCAATCAGCGTACGAATCTGATTGTTGAATAAATCAGGCGTTTCGTAACTAATAGTGATTTCTTTTCCCGAAGTAAGTAGTGTTTCATTGATAAATTTTACCGCCCCCGACTCCACCGTGTAATCCGAACCAGCAGTTAAGGCAACGCCTCCCGCAATTACCTGTACGGAACTTTCATCGACACCATAAGGTAACGCAATGCTAGAGCTGTTTTTCCCCTGATAACTACCTGTTAAATAAAATTTGTTTTTTGCTGTTTGCTGAGTTGCCGTAACCTGTGTATTACGGTATAGTTTGGTATTTACGTATTTATCAGCTAGTTGGGGTTCTGTAATATATTCTTGCAAGTGTGAGCCAAAAGGTTCAAGCACCGGAAATATTACTCGGCCATTGTCAGCATCGATTGTAACTCCCGAAACAAAGTCAAAATTACCATCTGCTTGTTGATCATTCATCTGATTCAACTTATCCAGCCCCATTATCTGAATCAGTGGAATATTTTTAATACCTGATTCCTGCAAAGTTGGATTATCAATACCCGTAGCATCATCTTTATAAACAACCCGTAATTGAAACCCTTCTTGTTGTACCCCCGTAGCCGTACTCGTATACGTAGTAGCTGCTGAGCTGTTCGTAGTTGTTTGAGTGTTCAGAGAATAAATATTTTTCATCATCAGATCCCACAGCGGGATGTCTGTATGATTACGGATGGTAGAAGATCTTAGCAATTTTAATACGATCACTTCATCTTCATCACGGTTCTGATAGTCTTCCGTAAGTTCTCCGACTTGATAGCTTTTTCCCCGATACGAGTATTCAAAAGAAACGGCAATAACTTCATCATTCCGAATAGGTGTCAATAACGAAATATAGCCTAGTTGGGCATTGAATGTAAATTCATTATCTCCCAATTTCCGGGCTCTTCTTAACACATCAAAATCGACTCCTTTAGTATATCCATTATTTTGTAACTCCCCGGTAACATTATTAATCAAACGTATTTGGGAGTTCCCGGTAACATTAGCGTATACACCATTATTTGCGTTACTAGCTGGCGAATTTACATCACCACTAATCGGCTGAACCAGAGCTGAAGATGTGTTGTAAGGGCTTCCTTCGCCCATGTCCGTCAAACCAACTATATTTCGTAAGGTAGTAGTAGACTGAGCCCGGTTCGTTACATATACTTCTACCCGTGTAACCGAAATACCTGAATTCACTACGGGTAATTGTTGTAAAGCACGCTCGTAATTAGTACGGAAGAACTGGCTTAAGAAGAAGTGCCGGTTCTCTTCATATAAGTCCTCCCGGATCGAGAAACTCCGATTTAAAGCCCCATTTTTTAGTGTAATACTTTGCCGCTTTGAACGCTGTTGAGCCGCGACTATATTCACATCGAGCTTCCCAAAACGCATGGCTACGTTTGCTCCAAACAAGTTATCGACACCGGGCATAAATTGAGTATTGGTTCGAAAACTTGTATTCCCGGCTTCTATCTTTTGAATAATATCTTCTTCCTGGTTTTTAAAACCTAGTTTTAATTTATTCTCAAAATTGAACGCAGCCTTGGTATCAAAATTGGTATTAAGGTTTAGCTTATCGCCAATTTTTCCCGCGAAATTGATGGCAATCTGTTCATTGAAAATGAAATTACCCGTACGCCTTTGTCGCACCGGAATATTCGGGTTTTCAATGTTCTGATGCATATACCCCATGTCCAGCATAACAGAACCATTGGGTAAAAAATCAATCAGGCTTGAGCCAAAAATTCGGTCAAGTGAAGAATCTGTCAGTTTAATTTTCGGAAAAAGTCCTCTACCTGTTACATCACTTTTACCATCCGAACGAGCGGCATATTCGCGGAGTGTCTCCCGATAAGCTGCATCATTCTGAATCTTCAGGTATTCATCAATACTCATTTTTTCCCCAATCCGATACGAAATGGGATCACTGCCAGTTTGAAACTGGTCACTTACACTGATTTTTTGGTCTGTGGGTTCATATCGAAAATCAGTCTGTAAATTCTTTGGGTCCCGTGGAATTAACGGAGACTGCGGATAGGTATAGCTAAAGCGGGTAGCCAGACGATCCGGCACTTTTAATAGGGGCCGTTTGCCTGTTTTCGTCCGTATCAATAAGCTATCCTGTTGAGTAGAATCAGCAGAAACCTGCTGAGCTTCTGCCGCCATTGAACTTACACACAAAAAAAAGATAACCCGCACTAAATAGTGTATGGAAGTCCAGGGGTTAAGCCACTCACCATTGGCTTTTGGACACCAGACAGGTTGAATAAATCGCATGGGTAGGTAAAATATTCTTCGCAAATCTTTTAATTAAGGTTTCTCAGGGGGAATCGAAAAGGGTTGACGTTTCCTTAAAACGGCGGAATAAGGGCAAAATTGTGAAGATACATCCCTAATGATTGACTTTTGAAAGGAAGTTTTGTCAATTAGTCTTGTATCTGTGCCCCTTTACCGAAGGGATAGTTTTATCAGTTCTTCTACTGACACATCGGGTTGTTTTTTCAGAATCGTATCTACTGATTTTTCAGCAACGGGCCGAGGTATCCCCATAACTATAAGGGCAGCAATGGCATCATTCCGCACACCTACGGTTGGCCCTGCAATAAGGTTGGAGGGAGCGGCGAATTGATCTTTCTTAAGTTTATCCTTTAATTCCAGAATAACGCGTTGGGCCGTTTTGGCTCCAATCCCTTTAATACCTTGTATTACTCGCAGGTCTTCCATTACGATGGCTTGCCGTATCTCAGGGGCAGATAACGAAGACAACATCACTAAGGCAGTATTAGGGCCAATCCCTGAAACACTTACCAAGTCCAGAAATAGTTGTTTTTCGTTCGTCTCATGAAATCCGTATAACACATGAGCGTCTTCTCGAATGCTCAGAAAGGTGAATAAGCGGCATTTTTCACTCGCCTCCGGCAAATTTGAAAAAGTTTGTAAGGAGATTCGTGCTTCGTATCCTACCCCCTGTACATCCACTATTACGTAAGCAGGCTCTTTATAGGCTAGTTTGCCTTCCAGATAAGCAATCATTCGTTTGTTTTCAGGAAACGTTTTAACCCTGTTATTCTTATGAATCCACTTAACAGGGCTGATTCGTTATAAGAAATAAATCAACGAGGCGGCATTTAATCTGGTTATCAGGAAGTTTTAAAAGAACTTTCTTTTTATAAATAACCAGCTTTTACAGTAGAAAATAAAAGCAAAGAACGGAAAAAAAGTCCATCGGTTCGTAGTCTTCCAAGCAATTTTCAGTGCATTGCCAGACTTCTTGAGTCGTCCTAATATAGGTTGACAAGTTTAGGATTGTCCCAGTTGCTTGTGCG
>JASGGE010000152.1:0-8170 GCA_047605205.1 Siphonobacter sp. | reverse complement strand
CAGGCTTTTGTCGATATTGAATCTCAGTATTGATAACGGATATGACCATTAAATAAGCTTTATCAGCGTTTACTGCTTATGTATTCAGTAACCAGCCTTTTCCTTATAGTCAGGTGAAAAGTTATTTACTTTTATCCATTTCCAGGATTCAAGGGTAAGCAGAATGCTTATTCCCATGACGAAGGTAAGTAATAAAAGTTGCGAAGGGTCTCCTTCCTTCAATTCACCTAATACATGACCAATGTGAGCCAATGTAAAAAGAATACTCAGGAAAAAGTTAGCCCTTCGCCACTCGATTGATTGAAGGTAGAACAGAAAGGTGGCCCAGAGGAGTGGGAAAATCTCAAAGATAAAACGAATGATAACCAGTGAATTAGGTTTCTGGCCATTGGCTCCTGATTGTACGAGGTCAATTCCATAAAACAGGTCGCCTACATGGAAATTGAAGTGTAGAATCATACATACAGTAGTAATGACCCAGAAAAATAAAATGCGGAGGCGATGAATGGACATAATGGTGCGTGTAAAAGTGGGTAATTAAACGGTGCTGTTCAGGATTTTCTGAGCTTCAACAAGTAGACTAATTTCTTCCATCATTGAAATAATTTCCTGAAGCTCGTCTTCTGAAAGCAAAATATTCAGATTCAGCACTGGTGAACGCATGAGAATTTCTTTTCCGTGCGAAGTAGGGAAATACATCATATTCGTCCGATCATGGAGCATTTCCAGAAAATAATGGTAATCGTCTGCGTTGAAAATTAATAGGATGTTATTGTAGGCTACATTATACGTCTGACAGCCATCGCAATAACCGATGTAGCCGTTATCGTGGTGAGTAAGGGTACGAAACGAATGACTTTGATGCATAACAGACGTTTTTATAATGGATAATGAAGGGTCGGGAATGAGTGCCATTCTCACTTTTGGCGGGAAGCAAGTCGATTTCTATTTATCATTCCCAACCCCAATGGGTTTAATCTATTTTACTTCCAGTAGCTTACAACGAATATCCAGTCGTTTGAGAGCCTCCGTAATACGTTCAGGAGCAATCCACTCGCTGAATACGTACATCACGTGACTCATAAAATCAACACTGAATCGGGTAATGCCCAGTTGAGCTAAAGCATCTTTAATTCGCTGAATTCCTAGCGGGGAATCAATATTGGTTTGAAAGCATAGCTGTTTCATAATCAATGTAAGGTTTGATTTATAACGCCTAAATTTCATTATTCTTATTTAGACTTAATATAAATTAATGCAAATATGGAAATGGAATGAATAGGAGGCAAGTGTTTTGAAAAAAATAGTTTGTATGAGAAATCTGGTAAGCTCACGAATTATGAGCAATCATTTCCGTTTAGCCTTTTCAAACAAATGGCGAGTCGCTTTGATGTAATAACATCCAGGAAAGCTATTTATATTCAAGGAGTAGGACTTAACATTTATTAACAACTAATAAATGTTAAGCATTAAACCTGAGGGGTACAATGGTATCAAAAAAGCAAAAAAGAAAGTCATGAGAAAATTAGCAATATTTGGAGTGATAGTAGCCATTGCTGGTTTATTAACTGGCTGTGCTGCAGGTGTTTATCCGGGTTATGGCTATAACGGCTATGGTTATAACGGTTATGGCTATAACGGTTATGGTTATGGAGGATATTACGGAGGGTATTATCCTGGGTATTACGGTGGCGTATATGGTGGTATTTATGCTCCTGGCTATTATGCCCGTCGGCCGAGTGTATGGGCTGCACCAGCACCACGAATGAATGCCCGGCCACAAATTAATGGGAATGGATGGAATCGTGGCCCTTCTATGAGAGGGAATAATTCTTTCCGTGGTAATAGAGGAGGCCGTCAGTCGTTTGGCGGCGGTGGTAGGGGTAGTGGTAGAGGGACCCGTTAATAAAGACCGGAGCGGGATGGTTTACTAACCATCCCGCTCCGGTCTTTACAATAATCCTTTTTAAACAGTAGCTACTGACAAAGCAGCTACTACCTTTTCAAGAGCCTGCTGAAAATCAGTAATCAAATCATCAATGGCTTCCAGGCCTACAGCTACTCGTATAAGCCCATCGGTAATACCCACTTCAGCTCGTTCGGCTGGTGTTAACTTTGAATGAGTGGTACTAGCCGGGTGGGTGAAGATGGTACGGGTGTCGCCCAGGTTAGGAGAAATAGACGCAATTTCAAGGTGCTGAGAAAGAGTATTAACGGCTTCAAAACCTCCTTTTACTTCCAGCGTTAAAATCGCTCCACCGTATTTCATTTGCTTTTTGGCCAATTCATATTGGGGATGACTTTCCAAAAAAGGATAATGAACCGCCGCCAGAGCGGCATTTCCTTCCAGCGAGCGAGCGAGAGCCAGAGCATTTTCGCTATGAGCCCGCATCCGCACGTATAAAGTTTCCAGACTTTTGGATAATACCCAGGCATTAAAAGGTGACATGGCAGGGCCAGTATGACGGGCAAAGAAACGAATGGGTTCAATCAGATCTTTTCGGCCAACCAGTATACCACCCAGTACACGCCCTTGACCATCCATATATTTGGTCGCAGAGTGCATCACCAAGTCTGCTCCTAATTCGATTGGATTCTGGATAACGGGCGTTGCAAAGCAGTTATCAACGGCTAAAACTACATGGTGTTTTTGGGCTATAGTAGAAAGCTTCTGTAAATCAGTTAATTCCAGACCAGGATTAGAAGGACTTTCGCAGAAATAAAACTTTGTATTTTCCTGCGTAGCTGCTTCCCATTGTGCTAAATCGTGGCCTTCTACGAACGTAGTGGTAACACCCCATTTCGGCATAATCTTATTCAGAATCTGAATGGCCGATCCGAACAGAGCTTTAGAAGCTACTACATGGTCACCTGCTTGTAGGCTTCCGGCAAACGTAGCAAAAATAGCCGCCATACCTGAGGCGAAGGCAATTCCATCCTCGGCACCTTCCAGTAAACATACCTTCTGGATAAACTCATCGACATTTGGATTGGAATACCGGGAATACACGTTACCAGAAATTTCATCGGCAAACATGGCCCGGCCCATTTCGGCATCGTCGAAAGTAAAACTGGAAGTAAGGTAAAGAGGAACAGAGTGTTCGCGGTTTTGAGAACGCTCGGCCTGAGCTCGTATCGCAAGTGTTTCTTTTTGAGCCATATGGTTATATGTTAAGATCTAGTCTGAAATAAATCTTTTGAGTTATTAATACGAGCTGCAAAGCTCGGTATTTAGTATGTAAATTTGGATATTGTGTTTATTATTAGAAAACAAAACTATTAATTAGTATTTTAATAGTGTATTTGTACTAAATTTCTTATTGAAAAAGTACATTTCTAGAAAATTTATCTATGAACGAATTAGATGCCATTGATCGGAGAATATTAACACTCTTACAAACGGACGCATTTATATCCAATAAAGAGCTTTCGCACGAACTAGGTTTGTCGCTGACGCCCATTCATGAGCGAGTGAAAAGGCTGGAACGTGAGGGTTATCTGAAAGGATATGTTGGTTTGGTAGATCGTAAAAAAATAGGGCGTGGGTTAATAGCTTTCTGCCAGGTTTCCCTGAAAGAACATACCCAGGAATTTATTAAAGAATTTGAAGCTAAAGTTGGTAGTCTCCCCGAAGTTATGGAATGTTATAACATTGCCGGACCATTTGACTATTTGTTAAAAGTAGTAGTAAAAGATATGGATGACTACCGTCGCTTTGTCGTTGAACAACTGGCGGCCTTAGCCCATATCGGAGGTCCGCAGAGCGTTTTTGTAATGGCTGAAATTAAAGCCACGACTGTGCTGCCAATTTATTAAGATAATTTTATGTTATTAAACAAAACACGACTCGATGAATCGTCATCGAGTCGTTTTTACTTTAGTACTAGTAATTGCCTAATGATCGCCAAATTTTTTCTCTCCCGCCGGAATTCGAACGGCTAATTTGTTTTGCTTAGTCGGAAGCGGACAGGTAGCAAAAGGAGTAAAGGCACAGGGCGGATTTACGGCCTGATTAAAATCAACCGTTGCCGTGCCATCTGCTGCCGGATAATCTACGTATAGGAAACGACCTCCGCCGTAGGTTTCTTTGCCATTAGTCGCATCGCCAAAAACGATAAAAAGTTTGTCTTCGCCAGTGGCATCTAAACGGTAAGTTTTACCACTCAGATCAAAGACCAGTGTGCCGGCCAGTGGCTGATTACTGGTTTGACCCAGAATGTTAGTAATCGCAATGGTTTTTGGCTCAGTAGGTTTTTCCAGACGAGCTTTAACCCGATAGGCTTCATTTACAGGATAACGTTCGATGCCCGGAAAATGCTTCAGTTGGTCACTTTCCAGGTCACGCAGGCGAATGCCATATTGATCTCCACGCTTAATAATAACCCATTTCAAAGCGTTGTGTTGCAGGGTAACGGGCTTTGCAGAAGGGTCAAAAACTACCGTTGGAGTAGTTATTTTCTCACCATTTGAGGTTACTACCGCGTCTTTAGAAGGAATAAAGGTAACCTTACCCTGGCTCAGTTCGAAAGATCCAATGTTTGCACTTCCTTTTGGGAAAACGATTTTATTATCGGGTGAGCTACCTGTTGAGTTCTTGCCTTCTTCAAGCCAGAATAAGCCAGCCAGATTTAACCAGCCGTCTTCACGTTTTAATGAGGCAATGCGTTTTTGGTGCCATTCTTCGAGTTTGGCTTTGTAAGCGGGGTCTTCCTCAATGGGGCGAAAGGCCAAAGAAATAGCGACTGCTGCAAGTGCGATAACTGTTCGGATAACCATAGCGGATATTGATATAATATGGGAATGAACTATTGCGGTAAAGGTACTAAAAATTAATTCTCTACCAAATAAGTAGAGTAATAAAATTACTAGCATTAATTATGTTAAGTCTTCCGCTTCTTTTTTCGGGCAGAAGGGAACAGGACATTATTCAAAATCAACCGGTAACCGGGCGAGTGAGGATGTAAATTAAGATCAGTAGGCATACGATGAAACCCTCGCTGACCTTCAGGATCGTGACCGCTGTAGAAGGTAAATTGTCCGCGACCTAGCTCACCGTATAAATAACGATAGGCTGATTTGCTTTGCCCAAGAATTAAAGCACTGGGTTTAACGGTTTTCTTATTAAAAGCAGTGGTTTGGCCAAAAAACTCCCGAATGGTATACTCATGATTTTGAACTAACATAGATGGGATAACATCCCACTTTGCCGAAAAATCAAATAAGGAAAAGTAAGAATCTTCGCCCCAGCCGCCACCAGAAGCTGCATTAATGGACGAAAATGACATACCCGGATAATCTTCGTCAGAAGCTTCTAACTGAAAATCCTGAAAAGCGATGGTTTTGCTAAAATCGAGTTTGGGTTGCGGGTCTACACCATCACCATCAAATACTGCCGGAACAATATCACTCCCTTCGGCGGCTAAGGCTACATCAAGCGATTCTGTTCCTGAACACATGGCAAACAAATACCCGCCGCCGGCACAGAATTCTTTAATGCGGTGAGCCACTTCAAGCTTTAACTGCGAAACCTTTTGAAAACCATACTTGTGAGCGATATTTTGCTGAGCCTGAACGTCTTCGGGTGACATTCGGCGGCGATTACGCCCAAATTGTCCGGTGAAATCTTCGTGGTGTAGATGCAGCCAGTCATACAGGGCCAAGTCTCCCCGCATGAGTTCTTCATCGTAAACAATCTCGAATGGAATTTCCGCATACTTCAGCACTAACAAAACAGCATCGGTATCTTCAAAGGTTGCCTTACTGACTTTAACCGGGCTATAGACAACAATTCTGGCGGCTTTGTATAGTTTCACCGCGTTCATATTGACGTCGGGTTTGTTAATACTTTCGAGTATGGAACTGGCGATGGCATCGGTAATGATTTCGTAAGAAACGTCCCTTAGTTTGCATTCCAATTCGAGCTCGGTTGAATACTTCATCAGAAAACTACCACCCCGGTAATTGAGCAACCAGTCAATTTCCCGGTCGGCCTTCAGTTCCCAATACGCAATGCCATAGGCCTTGAGGTGATTAGACTGCTGATCGTCCATGGGAATGAGCAGCGAATTAGCGAGAACCTTCCCGCACCACGCAAGCATTAGCAAGAATACATACCACTTCTTAATCACGTCCGTCAGGATTTAAACCGTATCACAATGAGATAAAGACTAATGCAGGTACTATTAAACAGGTGATAAGAAAAAGATTGGGGGGAAGTGTACGAATTTAAGCGTTCTTCGATGTTTTCCAACCATTGCTCATTCCTTTTTTTAGAAGATTATTAGGGATAAAGAGCCCGCAAAACGATTTTTCATGACTACTACCCAGGTAGTGACGTTCTAATTCAGGAGGTTTTCATCAGAAGCCCTCAAAATTTCCTAATTTCGCGGCTCAAAATGCGGTCTCAGTCTTAAAACTGAAAGCCGGAAACCTGAACAAGAATGGAGTACGCTTTTCGCGATATTGAAAAAAAGTGGCAGGGATTTTGGGAGCAAAACCAAACGTACTGCGTTGAAAATCAATCAGATAAACCCAAATATTATGTGCTGGACATGTTCCCTTACCCCTCAGGAGCAGGCTTGCACGTAGGTCATCCACTGGGCTATATTGCCAGTGATATATTCAGTCGCTTCAAACGGATGAAAGGCTTTAATGTCCTGCATCCGATGGGGTTTGACAGTTTTGGGCTTCCCGCCGAGCAATATGCTATTCAAACGGGTCAGCATCCTGCTATTACAACCGAGCAAAACATAACCCGTTATATTGAGCAGTTAAAGAATATCGGCTTTAGCTTTGACTGGAGTCGTGAGATTCGCACCTCTAACCCGGATTATTATAAATGGACGCAGTGGATTTTCACACAGCTCTTCAATCATTATTATGATAAAGACGCAGATAAAGCTTTACCAATTCGTACGCTGACGGAAACATTTGCCCAATCAGGTTCAAAAGGTGTTCATGCGGTTTGTGACGAAGATGCTCCTGTATTCACAGCTGACGAGTGGAATGCAAAGTCAGAAACCGAACAGTATGAAATTACGCTGAAATATCGCCTGACGTATCTGGCAGATGCGGTAGTAAACTGGTGTCCGGCTTTAGGTACGGTATTAGCAAACGACGAAGTGAAAGACGGTGTTTCAGAACGGGGTGGTTATCCGGTTGAACAAAAGCTGATGCGTCAGTGGATGATGCGGATTACAGCGTATGCAGATCGTTTGCTGAGTGGCCTGGATACTATTGACTGGTCAGAGTCGATTAAAGAACAGCAACGCAACTGGATTGGCCGTTCACAAGGAGCCAGCGTAAAATTCCAGATTGAAGGTAAATCGCAATTCATTGAAGTATTCACGACTCGCGTTGATACCATTTATGGGGTTAGTTTCATGGTTATTGCTCCTGAACATGAGTTAGTACCTGAACTGACTACGCCTGAGCAACGTGAAGAGGTAGAAGCCTATGTAGATGCAACGAAACGCCGCTCGGAGTTGGATCGGATGATGGAAGCGAAGAAGGTGTCAGGGGCCTTTACGGGAAGTTATGTAATTAATCCATTTGGTGGTGAAAAAGTACCCATCTATTTGGCTGATTATGTATTAGCCGGCTATGGCACGGGTGCCGTAATGGGCGTTCCGTCGGGTGATCAGCGTGACTGGAATTTCGCTACTCATTTCAATCTACCCATTATTCCGATTCTGGATGCTCAGAAAAATATCGATCAGCAGGCCGATGCTACGAAAGAAGGCCAATATATCAACTCTGGCATTATTAATGGCTTGACTTACAAAGAAGCCGTAAAAATGCTGATCGACTGGCTGGAAGAACGCGGCTTAGGTAAAGGAAAAATTAACTACCGAATGCGGGATGCCGTGTTCAGTCGCCAGCGGTATTGGGGTGAACCGGTTCCGGTTTATTTCAAAAATGGATTGCCTTACTTGCTGGATGAAAATGATTTGCCACTGGAATTACCAGCCGTAGACAAATACCTGCCAACTGAAACGGGGGAACCTCCGTTGGGGCGTGCGGCTGACTGGAAATATAAGGGAGAATACGAATATGAACTAAGTACAATGCCAGGTTGGGCAGGGTCTTCCTGGTATTGGTTCCGGTATATGGATACGAAGAATGATCAGGAATTAGCCTCGAAAGAAGCCATTCAATACTGGCAGAATGT
>JASGGE010000151.1:0-8183 GCA_047605205.1 Siphonobacter sp. | reverse complement strand
CCTGATTTGGCGTCCCGTTCCGTTAGATCTTCAATATCTTTCAATACCTTTTTTAATCGACTCTGATCTTCTTTCGATAAAGGTTTATTCAGATAAGGCTCCACTTGTTTAAGTAAGCCTTCGACTTTAGGCAAGTCTTTTCGGCCTTTAAAAAAGACTTCCAGTTTTTTGTAAAAATTGGTATAAGTAGTCGTTTCAGAGGAAGCCTGGCCATCTGCCAACGTTATATTAAAGGCTTTCTGGCGTGACCCAATAGGAGCCTGAGCCCAAGCCGAAACGCTACAAACCAATACTAGTATAAAAACAATGATACGTTTCATAACCATTTAAGCGTAGTTGAAGTATAGTTTGAGGGTTTAAGCTTTAGCATAAACCTGATTGAACATTAAACTAATTAGCCGCTTCCCAGGCAAGCTGATTTAAAGCCCCCAGTAACGGATAAAAGAAAAGCGTTTCTTCAATAGGGCTATTCAGGTTATCCAGGCTTTCCCGACGCATTTCCCAGCCATTATACACGTTCTGAAGCAGGTTTCGCTCTAAAATCGTTTTATACTGATCGAGCTTGCCTTCGTTCAGGCCAAATTTTCCGCTAAAGGAAAACTCTAGTCCAAATAATATATCAATAAAACGTCTTACCTCTTCGGCAACGCTCTGCAGCATTTCCCGATCAATTTTCTGATACGTATCTCCCCGCTCAACAACCCGGTCTTCTGTGGTACCTAGCAATACCGTCTTGATGCGATCCATACGGGCTTCTTCCCTACCGTCGTCCTCTCTGGTAAAGTCGATATAAGGCATTTTAAGTCCGCCCTTACAGGTTGCTTCTTTAGGGGAATTACGTTCCCGCACAATATCCAGGCCGTCACGATGATAAGGAGTTCCGTATACTTTTTCAAAAATAAGCATTGCTAAATCTGCCAGAGCGGCATTCCGCGGGGTCAGAATGTCCAGTACTTTAGAACCCGTTCCACTAAAAGCAATATAGCGGGGCATTTCTTTTTCCTGGGCCTTCATGAGCCGGGCCAGATGATAGATATGGGCAGTATAGAACACTACGGGCACAATTTTCAAATCGGCATCATTGGCTAGCCGGTCATTAAAGTCATAAGCGGCTTTCTCGCGTAAGTCGCGGTTGTTTTTCAGCGAAAAATAGAAAGCAATGATGTCTTCCGAACGATTACCTTCTTTAATGGACTGATACGCCTGTGATAACTTACTGAAATTGGCAGCCAGGTGATTGCGTACTTCGGCATCATATTTTTTTACATACCCATTTCTTGCTGCTGCTCCGTCCCTTGAATACCCATCGCCAAAAACAGCATTCGCCGCAAAACGTACCGAAGTAAGCATTCGAGGGTCGTTCTCTTCAAAAATAACAATATCCGACGTTCCACCCCCAATATCAATTAAGGCGGTTGGTTGGCCATAGGCAGTAATGGGCTGACTACTTCCACCTCCACGACTATACCAGTAAAATGGAGCAATACTTTCGGGTACTTTCCGAGGTACGCGTTCGCGGGTGATTGTTTCGGCATAAAGCTTATTCCAGAGGCCTTCAAAGTAATTTCGCTGATTTTCAACCATGCTCAGCGGGTAAAACCACAGTAATTGCGTCTGATCCAGATTCCCACCGTTCAATAGAACCTTGTTCCGAATCAGCAGTAGCAAAGACTGTAAAAAGCCCTCAATTCGCTTCTGAGCCTTAATATTCTTGCTAAAATCTGACCATTTCAGATTGGTTGAGATGGTATACTCATCTTTGGGAATATTACTTTTTTCGTACAGGAAGCCAATATTGAAATCACCAAAGCCAAACAGGTTTTCTCCCGAAAAGTTAGGACGGTTTTCAATCAGGGCCGTTCGTTGTGGGAATTTACAGAGGTATTCCTCGCCCAGGTGTTCAGGCATCATTTCCTGAGGAACTAACTCCGAAATGGCCGTTGCCCGGGTACCATTGAAAGACGAATCCCGATCTGGAAAGCCGGGGTCAAACAGCGTAGCGATCTGTATGTCATTGTCAATGGCAAAAGGCTGAGGCTGGGCATCTTCAGAAGTTACATATTCGACGTGTGTATTGGTGGTACCAAAATCAACCGCAAAGGTGAAAATGGTATCTTTCATTTCACGCACTTCAAACTTGGGCAGAATAACGCCCCGATGCCCTGCCACCTCAACAGTAATCCGCTCAAAGTCAGCGTCAATTACCTGGATCTCTGACTTAGCTCCTACCCCAATATTTTTCTGGCTTCTCGGACGAATTTTATTCTCTGGAACTATAATCTGCTGGTTACGATCGTCGAAGAAACTAAGTTTATATTCGTTCTTATAACTTTGAGCGGATACGTCACGATCTACCAGATGCACCCGATACATGGGTTTAAAATTCGTATCAACCCGCTTCATCCGCACAAACGGAAAAACGGTTAAACCAAACTGATGTTCAGCAATAACGCCTTCGTTCTTCAGCTCGTCAGGAGATTTGGTTGGATCGTCAAAGTACATTCGCGATAGCTTCATAGTCCGGCCCGTTGGAATCACCTTTTGCTGAGCGGTGTCCCATTTTCCGAGCGGAATCTGAAGCGTTACCCGGACCGATCCACCCGCTCGTTCTTCCATCTGAATGCTGACCTCCCCACCCCTCATTAAATCCTGAGCAGAAAAAAATTCAAAGAAGTCAGACTTGAGTGGTAATAGATAACTCTTCTGAACATTTTTCACCCCCCCGTCAAAATAACGCTGAGCATTTATTGGGTATACCAGCCGAACCAGATAAGGTTCTAAAAAGTCACTTGTGGTCAGATAAGGATAATAATCCGCCTGCCCCGGTAACTGCCGCTGATTAGTTCGCCAATCTTCCGGCACAAAATGTTTTACATCAATGGTATCTCGCCAGGGGACTCGCGTGTAAGGAAGGGGCTCGAAAAAGTCCTTCGACAACACCATAGGAGCGGGTTTACTCGTATAGCGTTGCTTTTTTACACCGTATTCGTCTATTTCTTCAGTTGGGCTGATGAGGAAGTGGCTCAAACCCTGGATCAACTCAGGGCCTGAAGCAGCCTTCCGCATTTTAAAAGCCGGGCCCTGACCTGCCGAGGCAAATTCTACGGTATAATTGGTATCAAACTCCAACTCCGGGAAATCAGCATTCCAGGCTTCTTCCCGTAAATTCTGGCCGTTTGCTCCAATACGTTGCCAATATTCATAATTACGGCTGTGGAGTAATTCAATGCTTCGGCTAAGGTACTCCGATAATTCGGGATACATTTCCCGAAAACCGGGCATAAACCGCTTCAGTCCATGCCAGAAGACCTGATACTCAATATCACGTTCGTGCAGCGGTACGGGATTATTCCGATCAAATACCCGATGATTTCCAAATGTAATGTTGACAAAACTTAAATCACCTAGAGCAGTAAAAAATAAGGTTGCAGGTGACGTACCACCAATTACACCCATTCCTTCCCGGCTTTGATAATGCAGAATAAAGAGTTTGCGTAAACCAGCAAAATTGTAACTCCCGGCATCTTCCCTCAAATACAAATCAATGGCATTCCCCAAACGTTGATGGCTTCTTGAGCCCGATCGAAGTGTCTGCAAGGCTTGCTCACGATCCCAGGTGATAATCCGGATCGGCCCACGGGGTGACTTAAATTTATCGTAATTGAAGAAGATTTCGCCAACATCAAAACATGCTGATGCCAGCCGTTCATCATTGAGCGTACCTTTCAAGTCACTTCGTAAAATCAGATTTCGAAAAGCCGATTTGACCAGATCAAATCGGGCAAATGGACTGGGTATGGACGTAGGATCTTTCTCGGTATCACCCTTGGCTTTATCCTGAATGGCTTCGATCAGATCGGTATTATAAGCCTGCGAGGTAAACCAGTGCCCTTCTACCGAGGCCGAGCGGTCGTGCAGATTCAGTTCTCGTTTTAATGACTGGTTTTGTTCAGACATCCTTTTCAATGTTTGAATGAAGGAATGAGCGAATGAGTGAATAGCCGACTCACTAGCGTTTTTCCCTATATGATTTTACTAGATCCTTCTGTTTAGCTACCTGCAATCTGTGGGTATTCTTTTCGTAAAAACTGAGCTGTGCATATATTCATCAGACTCAAAAACTTGTCTTCAGGTGTATGATAGGTTTTCCCCTTCGATTCGGCGTTGAGGTATTCATCAAATTCACCCTTATTCATCTGAATTTCAACGTCTACGGTTTTGCCAAACAGATTTTTCTTCGTCCGTTCGTATCCGGCAATAAACTTCCCTAAATCTTCGGTAGTCAGGTTAAAGGGTCTGAAAGTACGCTTGTTAAATATATTCCGGTCGTGATCATTCATTTCGAGTAACCATAACCGGAAGGCTTCATTGAAATCGTGCAGATTACGGTAGAAACGCGTTTGTCGGAATTCAGGCCCAATTTTAGGCGACTCTTTACTTGTCCAGGGAGCACTATTACTCCCCAAAATACCATCTCGTTCCACCCGGGTTTTCAGATACTGACTCAATAAGCCCATCTGAGCCAGGGGCCCACCTACTACCTGCCGGGTACGATCTACAAAATCGGTGAAGTTCAAACGGGAATTACTGGTATTCAGGCCAAATTCCGAATAACGTGGGTTCCGGGCAATGATCTGTCCGTTGCGTACATCACATTCGAGTTCGTTGGCATGCTCACAGAAATCCACAATCGACAAAGCTGATACCATTTCAATATAATGAGCATCGTTTTGCTGACCCGCCGCTCCCGGATCGTATTCATAAGGACTCCGATAACTTTCAGCGATGTAATACAAAGCATTGAGTTTAGGATAGTCTTTACTCGATAAAGTATTCTGATAATACCCCAAAGCCGCCTTGGTTTTGGAAATGAAGGTGGCATTATCAATTGCTTTATCCTGAACAGTGGCAGAATAGACGTCGAAGTAAGGCTGAACCGATATAGCACCAATGCGGGCTTCCCGGACATCTTTGGCATCTGAGCCACCATACCCTCGGATATTTTTCAGGATAATGGGAAAACCAGCCGCTCCTGTTCCGCCAAATATCGAACTGATAATAAAGACTTTATCTTCTTTTTTGAAGGTACTGACAAAGGCCTTAAACTCGTCTGATTCTTCAAATTGGTTCAACACGACTGACCCAATATTCGGATTTCCAACAAAACCGATATCCATTTTAGTATTGAGCTGCTCTTTTGAGAAAAGAAGCCCGGCTAAGGCCTGATTTGCCTCATCAAGTGAGTCATAACCAATGTAGTTCTCATATTTTTCGTCACTAACCCCTTTGAGTTCATATTGGAAGGAATCGGAAATACTGGCACTGGGAAGTTGCCGCTTGAGGGTCTGAATATCCGTACCGAATAATCCATTAGCCGGTGGATTTTGAAGCGACGACCTTACATTCTGATAGTAATTCAACAGCTCTTTCGTCCGTTTAAGGTCTTTATTTTCAGCATGTGGGTCCATCAGAATGGGTATAACCTGGGTAGTATTTCGCAGGGTAACCCCTGAAGCCAGCAAAAAGGTAAGCGATTTTACCACACGGGCTCCGGTTCCCCCAATCGCAAATAAAAAGAGTCTAGACATAGTATGTTTGCAATTTTCAGCTGACGATTTTCAGTTGACATTCATATATAATTGAAAACTGACAACTAAAATGGAATTTTCCGGTTATTGGTACTTAGGTTCTTAACCAGGAGCGACAACATAAAAAAGAGAACCGCTGCGAGCAACAGAATCTCCACACCAAAGCCAAAGAATACACTTCCTCCCTGATCAAAGTAACGACCTAATTCAGGATGGCCTTTTTTACGTGGAATTTCCTGAGCGGCTTTCTGCGAACAGGTAACAATTGTAGTGATCATCGACAGCGAGGCACTACCTGCCAGCACCAGTAACCAGGTAGGAAAGGTGGCGTAGCGAACCCGGTTCATGCCCACATAATAAACCCCGATTCCGCCCAGAACAAAGCCTAACATGGTTAGGGTAATGGGTGTTAGCAAGGTTTCGTCGTAGAGGTCATCGATTAACGAACGCTCGGCAAAAAGAGCGTAAAAATCATACAGAATGTTTTCCATACAGGTGAGAGTGACGTACGTTTAATCTGATTGAATGCTATTGGGTTATTAGAAAAACTATTGCAGGTACACGGTAATTGAGAAATAGGTATCGGCATTCTGAGGATTATAGGCTTTTTCAATTCCTCGGGTAAAATGCAGAATCCCAAAAGTCGTTTCAGCAAAATCAGAAGCTTTTACGTCAGTATCATCCTGAGCATTAGTCTGGGTAATCCAGGTGGGGGGAAATTTACGTTTCAGTCGAAGCGTAATTTCCCGTTTGCCACCACCTTGTGGCTCCGGAGTGTTCAGAATAAATTTGTGGGTATAGCCTTCGGGGCCATTTTCAGCTATAATCTTCTTGATTTTGAATCCTTCATCTGACTCCAGCACATACGATTTAGGATCTGTTTTATAGGACTCTGGCAGGTAATAACCACCTAAATCGACGCCGAGAGCTAATGTCAAGCCCTTCGTTTTCCGATCTGCCTCAATATTTTCGATGGTATGAACCGCTTCTTTGCTCTCTTTATGTTCTTCCCGGCTTTGCTCAAACTGACCGGCCTGTTCAGCATCTTTCAGAACAACGGTATAAAAAGGTGTATTTTCGGTAGCACTTGTAAAATAATGAAAGGCATCAAAACCAGGCAGCTCAGAAAAGCGGCGTAAGGATTCAAATTTTTCGTCGGCTAATAACGCTTTCATAGTTGCATTGGTGGCTACCAGGCAAATATAATAGGGTCTGGAACCGCTGTAGGCTTTCCCCGCCCCGTGATAAGGATAGTACGTCCCCTTGAATTCCCCATTCAGTTTTAGTAGTAACATTGACTTTCCTTTCGCCTGCTGAGCAAAAGTAGTTTGCATGAGGGTTTCGACATCCGCAAAAATTTTAGTGGCCGACTGAGCCGACGTAGAGAGCGTGGAATAGATCAGGTCTGAAAACAGAATTCCGACGTCTCCTTCCTTCACATCCGTTAAAATAGTGCTGAAAATTTTACTAAAGTCGGTGTTTTTGGTATCCCCTTTTCCTTTAGCAAGCGTAAAGACATTCGGCTGCTCAACAAGTTCCTGAAAACTCACCCCCATCGGATACACGTTATCATTCACCACGAATAATTCTGTAGAGCCTGGTTTACGCGTTTCAAAACCTGTTAATAGCTTTTGCAGGGCTTCGTTAAATTCCCCCGAATTACCCGCTGCGTCATAGGGAAACATGCTGCCACTGGCTTCCAGGTATAATTTCGCTTTCAGGTTCTGAGGAACTGCTTTAGGAGCACTCGCGGGCTGTTGAGTAGCTTGTTCCGCTACTGGCTCGGTCGTCTCGGCCAGATTTCCCCTTTTTCGGTTACCGCCTCCGCATTGAGCTAAGAAAAGGATGGATAAAGCAGACAGAATGATCGTTCGATTCATGGGGATATACGAAAAAAGGCGATTCACAAGTATGAGAACGATGCGAACTTGTCTGGAATTTTACGAAAGTCCAACAGAATTCGGGTACAAATGGTTGAATTTTATTATGAAGGGTAAAAATGGCCCTGTAACAAAAAAGACTGTCCCTGGCTGAAACCCCAATGACAGTCCTTTTATAAAAACGAAAACCGTATTTTCTAACCGTTAAAAGTGATACTTGCCGTAACGCTTCCTGGTTATTACGGCTCAACGGTTATTGTCTCTCCCGAAACTACCTGTACTTCACGTGTTTGATAACCTACAATTCGTATTTGCAGAATGCCTGTAGGAGCATTACGAAGTATCCAGTTCCCTTCTTCGTCAGTAATGGCACCAAGTTATGTGTTTTTAATCAGCACATTAACAAAAGCAGCCGGCTGCTGATCGCTCGTTAACACACGCCCCTGAAGGGTAGTTTTGTTTTTTTGGCAAACGCAATTTCATATAAGCCTAATAGAGCCAGTAGAATGATAAACCGATTTTTTAAGGAAGTAGATGGTTAGAACAATAGACAAAAGGATCTAAAATACAGGTTATTATAGAAAATACGTACAGATGAACCGTATGGGGCATTCGAGTTGACTGGAATCGCCCAGCTTGTTTTGTAAAAAGAGCTTTCGTAATACGAAAGCTCTTTCTCAATAACAACGAGCAAAAAAACGATGGAGTGCCTGGG
>JASGGE010000150.1:0-8292 GCA_047605205.1 Siphonobacter sp. | reverse complement strand
CACAAAACTACAATCGGATCGTTGTTCTTCAAACTCATGTTTTTTCTTAAAAGGCTAAAAATGCCCCAAAAATATCTATTTAAATTCATTCCAAATAAGAGAATGGCCTTTGGTGATTCTTTAACGAGAATTCCAACTTGTTCTTTTTAAGAGGATTCTCATGTGATTTTTAACTGCTTTTGGTTAATTAACTAAATTTCAGCTAGTTGCCAAGACCTCATGTAAACTACGTATGGCCAATACAGATAAACTCGTTAAAAACATAAAATGCCCCGGTCTCCTGATAGAGTCGGGGCATTTTTAATGAACAGGTATCTTATTCCTCACAGGTTGGACAAATTCCCTGCACAAGTAAATTGGTTTCCTGCCGTTGATATCCTTCCGGCAGATTTAAAACTGGAATCTTAACGTTATCCAGGCATGTCGTATGCCCACACACCAGGCACTTAAAGTGAACATGGTCATGATGGTGCTTGTGATCGTGAGCCTGGCAGGCTTCTCTACAGATGGCATATTTAACCGTTCCTTCATCGTCCAGCACTTTATGGATAAGTCCTTTATCAAGGAATGTTTTCAAGGTTCGGTAAATGGTTACCCGATCAAACCGATCCTGTAAACAAGTTTCCAGGTCGCCATGTGAAAGGGCAAAGTTTTTCCTAAGAAACAAGTCTAATACCTCTTCCCGGGCTTCCGTATGACGGAGGTGGTGTTGCTTTAGGGTTTGGGGCACGAGCGTTTCCATATTTTAATTATTGAGCATTCATTGCATTCTCGAACTGCAATTTAACTAATCCGCTATACAAACCATTTTCCCGCAAAGACAATTCCTCATGTGTTCCTTGTTCAATAATTTCACCATGTTGTAAAACATAAATCTGGTCAACATTCCGAATAGTCGCCAGCCGGTGAGCAATAATGATTGTTGTGCGACCTTCCATAAGGACATCTAAAGCTCCCTGAACCAGTTTCTCTGATTCAGCATCCAGAGCAGAAGTAGCTTCGTCCAGAATCAAAATAGCCGGATCTTTCAGGATGGCACGGGCTATGGCTATACGTTGCCGTTGCCCCCCGGAAAGTTTTACGCCACGCTCCCCTACTACTGTATCAAATCCTTCGGGGAAAGACATGATGAAATGATAGGCATTGGCTTTTCGTGCCGCTTCAACAAGTTCGGCCTCTGTAGCATCCGGTTTGCCGTAAGCAATATTTTCACGAATACTACCTCCAAACAACATTACCTCTTGAGGTACTACGGCAATGTTACTTCGGTAATCTGTAATGTTAAACTGCTGAATAGGCTGGTTATCCACCAGGATGGCTCCGGTAGTTGGGGCATAGTATCGCATTAGTAATTGGACAAGCGTTGACTTCCCGGCTCCTGAATACCCCACTAACGCTATTTTCTCTCCTGCATTTACATAAAGGTTAATGTCTTTCAAAACTTCAACATCTGGTCTGGATGGATAGTTAAAGCTTATGTGACGAAACTCAATGGTTCCCCGAACGGATAGATTACCTTCACTGGCTTGTAAAGCGTCTACTTCTGGCTGTTCATCAAGAATTTCAAGGATACGTTCTGACGAACCTACTGTTTTCTGCACTTGTGCGTACATATCGCCCAGGCCACCTACTGAACCTCCGATAAAGGCTGTATATAACACAAAACCAAACAAATCAGCCAGCATCATTTCACCACTCTGTACTAACGTTGCTCCGTACCAGACCACCCCGATGATTCCGCCAAATAGAGCGAAAATAATGAAAGACACAAAGCCTCCACGAAACATAGACGCCCTCAGAGCTGTGTTTACTACTTTATTAAGAGCAGTGTTGTAGCGTTTGATTTCAAGACGTTCGTTCGTAAAAGCTTTTACTATGTTAATAGACTGAAATGTTTCCTCCACAACAATGTTCGCATGAGCTAATTCATCCTGAGCCTGCTTAGACATCGTTCGGATATACCGACCAAAGACCATAGCCGCCATAATCAGGATAGGAAAGGTCGCTAACATGAAAACGGTTAATTTCCAGGAAATAGAAACGATAATTCCTACTCCGATAACCAGCGTGGCGACTCCTCTTAATAACTCTGCCAGTGTAATCGTTAATACATCCTGCAACTGACTTACGTCAGAAGTCATGCGGCTCATTAGTTCCCCAACTCTACGTTTCTCGAAAAACCATATGGGTAAGGTTACAATCCGGGCATATAACGACTGGCGGACATCGGCCATGGCTCGTTCGCTTACCCGCGTGAAATAATAGATACGAGCAAATGAGAAAATGGCCTGACCAATCAACACAGCCACTAATGCTACTAATACCTGACCTAACGTAAACCTTGATTTTTGATCCAGCACCGAAACGATTTCCCGCATAAATAAGGGAAAGGACATCATCGTGAGCTGAGAAAGGCCCAGAAATAGTAACCCAATAATGAACAGACCCCGGTAAGGTTTTACAAAACGGAAAATATGGAGAGCCTTTTGTAACCCTTCCCGATTAACCTTCTTCTTGTCTTCTGGGGTAGGTTCACCTCCAAAAGAACCTCGTCTTTTAGCCATAATTAATCTTTTCTACTTATGAAGTGTCGGAACATATTCCGGTGTTCAACCTTTATTATTGCTTCATTGCAAAGCGTAGCATATTCTCTAGTACACCAACTGGGGCGTTTCTGCTGCGTTGATCCCAGTCAGCCCAATCAGTTAACACAGGACGGCGACCTTGTTTTTTTGCAAAAAGACGTTCAGCTAGCTCCTTTACGTTTTCCTGCGGAATCTGATAATCTTTATCGGCATTATCCATCGGATTAATCCCAAAATCTGGGTAATCGGATAAATAGTAGGCAAGTTCTTTTTGTAATAATTCGATAACCCCTGCATCGTATCCTTCAGCCAGCATTTCTTTTTTGAATTCTTCTGGCTTCAGCGAAGGGCGTATGGCTGGTAAATTCTTCAAGCGGCGGTCACGCCTGGCTCCTCCCTGGGATACAACTATTAGAAAAAAGGAAATTCCCCCAATGGCACCTAATATGACGAAGGCAAACAAAAAAAGTAAAAACATAAAATTCGATTAAACGGCGGCTCAATACCCCGTTTTTTTAATAGGTAAAATGGAGGATTTACTCTTCTTCTGTTTGCCCCCGATATTTGGAAGCTTCCAGTAATTGCTGGGTATTAGTTTGTTGCATAATATCCTTCAAACTACGATCTGGGTTATTTTTTCGATAATATCGAATAATCTGCCAGCCTACCCAACGGCCAATAGAACCCGGACAACGGGGACCAATCTCAGGAGTAACAGGACGGTCTCCCAGGTACTTAACTTTCTTGTTCGGATTGGTTTCGTACAATAACTTGTTTTCAATCAGATAAGACCATACCAAATCCTGTGCAATAGCTGTTTCAGCTAATTGTTTATCGGTATAGCCAATGATCAAACTGTCGGGGGTTTTAGGTAACATTGTTTGCGTAAACTCAAAACCTTTTCCATACCCAATCATATCTGCCAGCAACGTCTGATCCTGCCGGTTAGTTTCGCTGTAGCGTTCCGAAATGACAAATATCATCTGTGGAACTAATGCTTGTGGCGTATATCGCCAAAGTTGATAATCATATACTTGCGGACGATATTTTGCTTTAGGCCCCAGGAAATAATCAAGGCCTATTACAATCATGCTATCGCTGATGATTAAGTCAGCTCCCATGAATCCGGTAAAGATTGTCTTGATCTTCGGAACACGAAATGTAGGATCATATGCTTTAATATTTCGCAACCCGGTTATTACTTGCTCCTTCAGCGGATCAAGGTCTCCAAAACTTTCCTTGACCTGTTTATAAAATTCTCGCAGGTTTGGGTCGTTGATACGTCGGAACAATTCTTTTACGAGCTGTTGTTTGTCCTGAAATTCACCTTTAGGAAAATAGTAAGCCGTAAAATCAGCGTGTTGATCAAGCCAAAATTTTACGGCCTGTTCAGAGGTACAGGCTAGTAAGGAAGTATCGAGGCGTTCTAGTGAAAGCTCTATTTTAACGGTATCTGCTCCAGGAATAGTTACTGATTCAGATACGCTGGCTTTGTCCTGACAAGCAGCTAAAGCCCCAAATATTCCAGCCAATAAGCTGAAAATCAAAAATTTTCTCATGAAAAACACCTTCGAAAAATCGTGCAAAATTATGAAAAAAAACGTCCTGCTGGGTGTTTTGTTGCTGCTTTCCTTTTTTACAAACGCACAATATAGCCTGGTTAACGAAACCAGAACCGGCTATGTTCGGTATCAGAACTACTCCAATATCCGGATGAGCTTTCGGTTTTCGCCTTTTGTAAGTGGTAACCGGGTAGAAGGGGTTAATACGTTTAGTTCTTTCGACAGCAATGGGTCAGGTATGCGACTAAGCCTGGGCCCAGTAGCTGATTTTTTCTTTGCCGATAAATATGCGTTTAGTACGGGCCTATGGTATACCGTGAAAAGTGTTCAGCTTCGAAATGGCTCCAGCTTTCTGGCCAATATAACGCCCAGTTCTACGGCAACCAGTTCTACGTATAATCTACAGTTTTTGCAGGTGCCTATTTCTTTTAAACTGCACACAAACGACGTTTCCGACCGCGTGCGGCTATATATGCAGTTTGGTCTGATTGGTAACATCAAATTATCAGAAAAGCCTATCAATCGATCCATCAATGCCTTGTATTTGTACAAGGAGTCGCAGAATTACAGTCGGGTATTTGACGTCGGAGGATTTGACTTATTACTAGGCACAGGAGCTGAATATGGCTTAACGGGTGGCGATGCCTTAACGTTCGGATTGAGTTATCAGCGGGGGCTAACCAATATTTACCGCAATAATGATCTGTCCATCAAAACCAATTGTTTCTTTCTGGATTTAGGATATAAGTTCTAAGCATTTTCCTGTATCAGGCGAAACCCCGTGCCATGTACGCTGGCAAGACGTAAGGTTGGGTCATGTTGTAAATATTTGCGAAGGCGGCTGATGAAAACGTCTAAACTTCTTCCCAGAAAATAGTCACTTTTTCCCCAGAGGCGATTTAATATTTCTTCGCGGGAAATCAATTCATTGGTTCGCTCTGCTAATAAATTCAGGAGATCCGCTTCCCGGCTTGTCAGGTCAGTTGAAAAATCGCCACAGCTTAACCGACGATTTCTACGGTCAAACTGATAATTGCCCAGCTGCATAATGAATGCATTTGGCTTCCGGTCAAGTCTTCTTAAAATAGCCTCCATTCGAAGTAATAATTCCTGAATACTGAAAGGTTTCACCAGGTAATCGTCTCCGCCTAACTTAAAGCCTCGAATACGATCTGCTTCCAGCGACTTAGCGGTTAAGAAGAGTATGGGTACCGTATTGCCTTGGTTCCTAATATATTCGGCCAGCGTAAAGCCGTCCATTTCGGGTAACATCACATCAAACAGGCAAACATCATACTCCTTCTGATTAAAAGCTGATTTAGCAGATTTTCCATTTACTTGAAGATCAACCATGTACCCTTCTTGCTCCAGGTTATCTTTTACAACAAACCCGAGGGCTTCATCATCTTCAACTAATAATACGCGAGGAACAGGCATAGGTACCAATAGTGTTAAATAAATAAGTAAACGACAGAATGTATGAGTATTTTTTGATTATCAATCAGTCATCCAGTATTTCAAGGTAACTGATTTTACGAGTTTACCTAGGTAAGTATACAGCTTAAATTTCAAATAATACTCTATAATGTGGTCATCTATTTACTTATTTATATCATTTGCTCATTGTCATGAAGTGCCTAATCGTACGAAAGTTTTAGATTAAACGATATTCGAAGTAGGTTTTTGCCAACATTAACACCTTCTGAAAATCAGGTACACGGATGCGTTCTTCCTGAATACGCGTAACGGGTAAAGACTTTATTTTAGCGAATAAACGGAGGTAATACTGATAGGCCAGATATACCCCAAGCCGGGCCGAGCGGGGCAGCTGACGAATACCTTCCAGGGCGGCAATAAAATCAGCCTGAATATCAGCTTCAATCTGTTGTTTGTCATCAACAGAAAACCGATTGAAATCTACCCCAGGAAAATAAATACGGCCACGTTCGTGAAAGTCTGATTTTACATCTCTCAGGAAATTTACTTTCTGGAAGGCCGCACCTAATCGCCGGGCAGGTTCACTCAACAGCGAATACATTTTCCGATCGCCTTCACAGAACACTCGCAGACACATCAGCCCCACTACTTCGGCAGAACCATAGATGTAGGTTTCATAACCCGCTTCAGTGTAGTGGGTCTCGTTCAGGTCCATTTCCATCGATAACAAAAAGGCATCAATTAAGTCGTAATCAATTTGATACTGATTAACAACTTTTTGGAAAGAATGCAATACCGGATTCAAACTAATCCGCTCTTTAATGGCAGTATAGGTATCTTTTTTAAAACGTTCGAGAAGCGTTTTTTTATCAAAATCATGGAACGTATCTACAATTTCGTCGGCGTATCGAACAAACCCATAGATCGCGTAAATGGCCCAGTGATACTTAGGGTCAAGTGTTCGAATCCCTAAGGTAAAAGAAGTACTGTACCGCTTTGTAATAAGGCGACTACATTCCAACGTGGTTTGTTCATAGAGGGCCATCATATTTTTCATTTCGCTCGGACAGGTTTAGAAGATTGAGCTTTCTTTATGTACTTCTTCCGCTACAACCAATCCGGAAATTAACGAAGGTGGTACTCCTGGACCAGGTACCGTTAATTGACCGGTATAGTATAAATTTTTAATCTTTTTATTCTTTAAGGTAGGCTTTAAAAATGCCGTTTGCAATAAAGTATTGGCTAAGCCGTAGGCATTGCCTTTAAAAGCATGATAGTCGTTAATAAAATCGGAATGAGCATAACTACGTTTATAAGTAACATGGCTTCGGATATCATGCCCTGCATATGCTTCTAGCCGATCCATTACCATGTTATAGTAATGATCGCGTAATGCTGCATTGTCACCTTGTAAATCAGGGGCGACGGGTATTAATAAAAATAAATTTTCACAGCCTTCAGGAGCTACCGAGGGATCTGTCTTTGAAGCAGCTGCCACATAAAATAGCGGTTTAGTGGGCCACTTTGGTTCGGTATAAATTTCGTGTGAATGAAGACTAAAATCTTCGTCAAAAAATAAATTATGATGAATAAGTTTATCCACCCGCCGGTTTACACCTAAATAATACAGAACTGACGAAGGAGCTAATATGCGTTTATCCCAATATGCTTCTGAGTAATTACGGTAGGCTGCATCAACTAATTTATCTTCTATATGATGGTAATCCGCTCCGGCTACCACCGCATCCGTTTCATATGCCTGGGTATGTGTGCAGACGTGGGTAGCCCGGTGCCGGGCTACTTCAATGTGAGTAACCTCTTCTCCTAGCCGAATTTCCACCCCTTTTTCCTCTGCCAGCTTCACCATTGCTTTCACAATCTCATACATTCCTCCCATCGGATACCAAGTGCCCATTTTGATTTCAGCATAATTCATCAGACTATACATAGCGGGCGTATTTTGGGGGATGGCTCCTAAAAAAAGGATGGGAAATTCCATTAATTTCAGAATACGTTCATTCTGAAAAAACTTACGAATATGGGTATAAAAGGACTGCAAAATGTCCAGCCGGCTTACGTCATACAGTAGCTTTACACTTAAAAATTCAGTAATACTACGACTTGGCTTCCAGACGAATTTATTCATGCCAACTTCGTATTTATAAGATGCCTGATGCAGAAAATCGTTCAATCTGGTCCCACTACCTGGCTCAAGAATTTCAAATAATTGACTAAGTTTTTCAAATGAAGCGGGAAGGGTTACCACATCATTCGGCCCAAACACAACACAATAAGACGGATCGAGGCGTTCTAACGTGTAATAATCGGAAGGTTTTTTACCGAATTGAGAAAAAAAATTCTCAAATATGTCCGGCATCCAATACCAACTAGGCCCCATGTCAAAGGTAAAACCATCTACAGAAAAAACGCGGGCTCTTCCACCTGGTGTAGTATTCTTTTCAAGGATGGTGACCTCGTATCCTCGATCTGCTAAGGCAATAGCAGCGGCCAACCCAGCAAACCCAGCTCCAATTACGATTACCCGTTTACTCATATAAGTCTATAAATTTATTCATTAAACTAAGCCAGAATTGTATTGTTCAGGCTTAGTTAAACAAAAAGCCGAGTACCTTACCCGGCTTTTGCAATCTATTAACTGCACCGTCCTGAAATAGGTTGACATCAAGAAGATTAACTTATGGAAGAGC
>JASGGE010000149.1:0-8310 GCA_047605205.1 Siphonobacter sp. | reverse complement strand
ATACTGTTGCGAACGAAACGCATTTTGTTAGGAATTTCCTGTGTGGTACTGTCTGGTTACGTTTTACAATGAGCCTAATACCCGTTTCAGGTCTTCAGGTGTATCAATACATGGGCTATCATAAGTGGTTTCAACCATTTTAATGCGATAACCCGCCTCTAACCATCTTAACTGCTCAAGTGATTCGGCTTTTTCTAAAGGAGAGGGAGCTAATTGGGTGATTTTTTCCAGCACATCTACCCGGTACGCGTACATTCCTATGTGACGATAGTAGGGATGGTGCAGGTGCCACTGATCAGGTGGAATATTTTTTAAGTAAGGAATGGCTTGCCTGCTGAAGAGAAGCACATTACCCGCTGTATCCAGTACAATTTTTGCTTCGCCGAGGCTATGTAATAATTCTGCGGAATGAACCCGAATCATTTGGGTAGCCAGTTCAACCTCTCCTGTGAGCACGCTGGCTAGTTCATCAATTTGAATAGGATTCAAAAAAGGCTCATCACCTTGAACATTGATTATATAATTGGCTGATTTACCGCTTTTTCCCTGCCATTTTAGATAGGCCTCCCAGCAACGATCGGTGCCACTTGGGTGTTCGGTTCCGGTTAATACTACCTTACCATTGAAGCTTTCAACATGATCAGCGATACGTGAATCGTCAGTTGCAACAATCACTTCATCGAGCAAGTGGGCACTTTGTGCTGCTTCGTAAACTCGCTGGATCATACTTTTTCCCTGAATTTCCACTAAGGGTTTTCCTGGAAAACGGGTTGATGCATAACGAGCAGGAATAATACCAAGATTCATAGCAGGGTTTTGTAGTATTAAGAATTACAAATTAGATATTAACAAATTGCCTCCTTTCAGATTAATCTTCAAGGAGGCAATAATACTTTAACACGTTATCTGACAAATTATTGTCATTAATCATTCTTCAGATCCTGAATATCCAGCATACCAACGGGCTTGCCGTTCGTAGTTACCAGAATGGTATCAACGCTGGTTTTCTTAAATAGAGCGGCGGCGGCGTCTAATAATTCTTCGGATTCAATGGAAATAGGCGTTCCATATTCAAAATCACCCATTTTCTTGGTCAGCACATCACGACCACCTTCTGCTAACTTACGACGTAAGTCTCCGTCTGTAAATACTCCTTTCAGGTTGCCCGCTTCGTCTACTACAGTTACACAACCGAAACCATATTCAGTCATTTTTACGATGGCATCGGTTACGCTGAGGTTGCTCGAAACGGTTGGATTAATATCGTTAATGGCTTCACCTACTTTTACCGTAATCAAACGAGTATGTTCGATAAACTGATTGGTGCCAATAGCTGTGAAGTTATTTTCGGTCAAAGCTTTCATTAACTTCCAGGGTACCGTAATGGTATGGCAACCTAAATCGATGGCGTTACGCACGTGTTCGGTATTGCGAACGGATGAGAACATTACTTTTGAATCAAATCCGTACGAATCAACCATTTCTACAACATCGCCAATGAGCGTAATGGCGTCATAGCCCTGATCTTGCATACGCCCGGCCAGCACACAGATATACGTTGCACCAGCTACCGCAGCCATGTACGCCTGCTGAATGGTATAAACCAGGTGAACATTTACCATGTAGCCTTTATCGACTAGCATACGGCAAGCTTTTACCCCTTCTAGTGATACTGGAATTTTAAAGACCGTTTTCTTAGGATCAAGTCCTAATGCCAACTGACGTTCCGCATCTGCAACTACATCTTCGGCTTTTTCGCCCAGAGCTTCAATTTGCAGGATGGGAACAATTTTAGAAAGCTCCACGATGGTAGCGTCCAGATCACGCACACCTTCGCGGTGCATAAAGGTAGGGGTAGTCGTAAGGCCAGTCAAAAAGCCGAGTTGAAAGGCATCTTTAATTTCTTTCAGGTCGGCAGAATCAAGATATAATTCCATGTGTGTAGTCGTTTATCGTTTTGGGAGAAAATTCATGGCTTAAAACTATTGACTATGAGTTAAATAGCTTTACGGCAGTATCCCACAAACATTAAACTTATTGTTAAATAATACTGATTATAAGGAGGCAAAAACAAATCGCCAGCTAAGCGGCTGCAAAGTTGGCGATTTTACAGGAAAATGTATTGAGAAATACGAAGTGGTTTTGACGAAAGCTCAAAAGAAATCTACGTTAATACTCTGATTTCAAACGATAAGGTTAAGCCTTACCACTCCTGTTCCTTAAACCAGCCTGCATACATAACATAGTTATTGGCCGTTCGATCAAATACTTCACCAGCCGCTTCGGAAACTGGTTTCAATAATCGGGCGGGATTTCCGGCATAAATACTTCCCGCCGGAACGATTGTATTTTGGGTTACAATAGCTCCTGCTGCGATAATACTACCTGTACCAATAACAGCACCATCCATTACAATGGCTCCCATGCCAATCAGCACCCGATCTTCGATGGTACAACCGTGTATAATGGCATTATGAGCGATACTCACATAACTACCAATGGTCGTAACAGACTTCTGATAGGTGCAGTGAATTACTGCACCATCCTGAATATTAGAACGATTACCAATTCGGATTGAATTAACATCTCCGCGAATAACGGCATTAAACCAGACGGTACAATCTTCACCCATGATAACATCACCAACTACGGTAGCATTAGGGGCTAGCCAAGAGTTTTGACCAAATTCAGGAGTTTTTCCTTGTACTGGGAGAATGAGAACCATAGTAGTAGTACGAATGATTTACTATCAATTCAAAGCTAAAAAGTTAATGTAGCTCCACTTAATGTCATGGAAAGCTTAGCAGTATTTTTTCCTTTCGGTCTTTCCAAATGTTGCCTAACAATAGTTTTGGATATAAAGTGACCGAGTGCCGCTCCCATAATTAAGTCAGATAACCAGTGAGCGTTCGCGTTAATTCTCGATAAACAGGTAAGGCTAGCTAACGAATAAGAGACAATTGGAACGGCTTTGGTTTCTTTAAACTCTTCGGCAATTACGGTAGCCAGGGCAAATGCGGTTTGTGCATGTCCGCTAGGGAAGGAATGAAAAGGTGGATATTGCGGCCCGGCCCATTCGTGTGAAGTAGCTCCGTCCCAGGGGCGTTTACGTCCGGCAGCCAGTTTAACTGCTTGGCCAAGAACACCGTTAATTAACTGACTTTCCAGAATGAGTAAGCCAACTCGGGTGGTTTTACTGTTATTAAAAATCTGTCCGTGTAGAAATACGACTCCCGAAGTTATCCATAAATAACGACCATTACCCAGAGGATCTACAATCCGGGAAGCCGTGTTAGTAAATGAAGTACGATGTTCCTGAGCGTAGGATTGGACACGCTGATCGGCGAATAAATAGGAGAGTGCCGAGACACCTGTGATAACCCCGGCTTTTGTCCAGTTTTTTTTACTCCAATGAAAAGGACGACTTACTACTGTTTTGGTATCATACCAGTAGCTTTTTACGTAAGCCCTATTTAGTTTTACTGGCTCATACAAACGTACAGAATCGTTATTAACAAAAGGACATTGTAGTGTATCTGGCTCCTGAGCGGATGCTATGGAAATCAGACCTAATATGAACCAGATATAAAATGTAATGAAGATAGACTTCATGGTACTGATCCTGATTGAAAAAGCCAGGAATGATGCGGATACGTTATTTTAACAGATTGTCAATCGCCTGATGTACCCGATCGAAACCAAAGCCATTAATCTGGTTTTCCATCATTCGAATAATTTGTTCATTCGCCGGATTTCCGATACTCCCCAGGTGTGAGTGTTGTAGTTCACGACTAGCCTGGTAAGTGCCTTCACCAATTTCTTTTCCTACCTGGCGATAGGCATCGCGGAAAGGGACGCCTTCAATAACTAATTCGTTTACACGCTCTACACTAAATAATAAATCATATTTTGAATCGACCAGCAAGTCTGTTTTTACCTGAATATTTTCCAGCATAAAGGCTGTTATGTCCAGACAATCCAGAATTTCTTCAATAGCGGGCATCAGGATTTCTTTCAACAGCTGCATGTCACGATGATAACCCGAAGGAAGATTACTTAATACCAGGGTTACTTCCATTGGTAAGGCCTTCAGACGATTCGTTTTTCCGCGAAGTAACTCTGCTACATCCGGATTTTTTTTATGAGGCATGATGCTACTGCCTGTCGTTAGAGCCTCTGGTAAGGTTAGAAAGGCAAAATTTTGAGAATTATACAGACAGACATCCATAGCCAGCCGTGATAAGGTCTGTGCCAGGTTGGCAATGGCAGTCAAGGCAACCCATTCGGTTTTTCCACGGCTCATTTGTGCATAAACCACATTATAATGTAATTCTTCAAAGCCTAATAGATCAGTTGTTAACTGGCGGTCTAATGGAAACGACGAACCATATCCTGCACCACTACCCAACGGATTTTTGTTGGCAAAATGATAGGCTGTTTGCAGAAGGGCCATATCATCTACAAGTGACTCGGCATAGGCTCCAAACCATAACCCAAAGGAGGAAGGCATGGCAATTTGCAGGTGAGTATATCCGGGCAATAGATCGTTTTTGTGCTGTTCTGAACGCTGAATCAAAATGTCAAAAAGACGCTTGGTTTCCATGACGATTTGTTCCAGGCGATCACGGGTGAAGAGCTTTAAATCAACCAAAACCTGATCATTACGGCTGCGGCCTGAGTGAATTTTTTTGCCAGTATCACCCAGTTTGCGGGTAAGCATCAGTTCTACTTGCGAGTGAACGTCTTCTATACCCTCTTCAATTTCAAAGTTTCCTGCTTGTATTTCAGCATAAATAGCTTTCAGTTCGCGTTGCAGGTCAGTCAATTCTGCTGGTTCCAGTAGGTTGACTGTTGTAAGCATACGAGCATGAGCCAGATTGCCGAGAACGTCAAACGGAGCCAGGTATAAATCCATTTCCCGATCACGACCTACGGTGAATTTTTCTA
Organism: Siphonobacter sp.; assembly: GCA_047605205.1. GTDB lineage: Bacteria > Bacteroidota > Bacteroidia > Cytophagales > Spirosomataceae > Siphonobacter. The sequence goes on along the minus strand of JASGGE010000149.1, from coordinate 3,363 downwards.
TTTTTTCAGAAGTTGAGACTCCTTCTTTTTGCCACAATTTCATAAGTACTGGTCTGGTGAAACAGAGATTTCACCGTTATTGCTTGAAATACGAATAGTTTACAAAAAACCGAAAAAGGGTTGAGCAATAAAAGGAAACCCTGTAAACGCGTCGTTTGCAGGGTTATAATAAATGAATCAATGAAAATGGAAACTTAGAAATGCCGCTCGCCTTTTTCACGTTTTCCTAACATAACAGCACCAACCATTGCAATAAAGAAAAGAACAGTTACTAATTCAAAAGGAAGCAGATAATCTCTGAAAAGTACTTCGCCTAATACTTCAACAAAACCAGTGTTTGTGCGGAAGCTTCCAATATTCGGACGGGGCAACTGAATTTTTCGTACAGAAGCAACAATAGCTACCAGAGTAATTCCGCCGACGACGGCAGCACCTAGTTTCATCAGATTTGATTTTTTTTCTTCTGTGTATTCCCGGAGATTTAGGAACATAATCACGAAAAGAAATAAAACCATAATAGCTCCCGCGTATACGATGATGTTCACAACTGCCAGAAACTGGGCATTCAGCAGTACGTAGTGAGCAGATAAACAAAAGAAAGTCAAAACCAACGAAAGCACGCTGTGAATCGGATTCTTAACCAGAATAACCATCAGGGCTGCCCCAATGGTAAGAGCCGTTAACAAATACCAAACGTAAATGGTGATAGGCATATCAATTTAATTTTGAATGAGTGACTGACAGCATAGGCGAATCCTGTTTGCTATTCTATCAGTCACTCATTCCATCATTCAAAATTTATTTCCAACCCTCCCGAAGGTAGCGACTGTCCATTTTTTCTACCAGTTTGTCTTTGCCGTAGATCACTTCATCACGACTCATAAAGACGGGAACGAACTCATCATGGCGAAGATAGATGGCTTGTTTGGGGCAGGCTTCTTCGCAGAAACCGCAAAAAATACAACGCAGCATATTAATCTCATACACTGCAGCATATTTTTCTTCCCGGTAGAGATGTTCTTCACCCGCTTTTCGCTCGGCAGCAACCATTGAAATGGCCTCAGCCGGGCAAGCCACTGCACACAGACCGCAGGCAGTACAACGCTCCCGGCCCTGCTCATCTTTTTTCAGGATATGATGACCCCGAAAAACAGGACCCAAATAGCGTTTTTGCTCAGGGTAGTTAATCGTAGGCTTTTTCTTGAAAAAGTGCTTCAACGTAATCGCCATGCCGCTTGCAATAGCTGGAAGATACATCCGCTCAGCTAGTGTCATTTCACTTTTATCAACCTTTTTTGCTCGATTAGTTAATTGCATATATCTGTCTAGGGTTTTCTGTTTACAGTTTCTAATTTCAAAATTGAAAACAGAAAATTGTAAACTGTATAACTAGTTCTATCTTGCTGGAGAGGCTTCCAGAATGCCACGTGCTGATTTAGGTTTGGTAGCCGCTTGTACTACAGCCACTGCAACAATTATAACAACGGCAACCCAGCTAAACCATCTCAGGTTTAATAATAAGCCAATACCTGTTACAATAACATTAAGAATAGCGAGAGGAATCAGGTTTTTCCAGCCCAGGTTCATCAGTTGATCGTAGCGGAAACGAGGAAGTGTCCAGCGTACCCACATGAAGAAAAAGACGAAAAATAAGGCTTTGGCAAAAAATGCTGCAAACCCAATCGCCGTAGCAATGTTATGCCCTGTTACGTCATTACCCAGTATTTCAGCTACTTTATCCATAAAAGGATAGTTGAACCCACCGAAATAAAGGGCCGAAATTACGCAGGATGAAACAAACATATTAATGTATTCAGCAAAGAGGTAGAAACCAAGTTTCATGGATGAATACTCAGTGTGATAGCCACCAATTAACTCTGCCTCACATTCGGGAAGATCAAAAGGTGTACGGTTACACTCCGCAAAAGCACAGGTAAGAAAGATTACAAAACCTAGTGGCTGGTAGAATAAATTCCAGGCTGCTCCGTGTTGGGATAAAACAATATCACGAACGGAAAGGCTACCGGTCATCATGATAATCGCAATGAGTGATAAGCCCATTGCTAATTCGTAACTGATGTTCTGAGAAGCAGCCCGAATAGCTCCTAACAGAGAGAACTTGTTATTGGAAGCCCAACCGCCAACCATAACGCCATATACACCTAACGAAACGATACCGAACACCCACAAAATACCAATATTTACTTCAATACCTTGCACTTGAACGGCCTCTCCGCCAACAATAATGGTATCACCAAAAGGTACTACCGATGAAGACATCAGGGCGGTTAACATTGCCAGACAGGGGCCGGCAATAAATAACCATTTATTGGCTTGAGCAGGGATGAAATCTTCCTTGAAAAACATTTTACCAGCATCGGCCAGGGGCTGTAATAAACCACCCCAGCCTGCCCGGTTGGGTCCTGGGCGATCCTGCATATAACCCGCTACTTTCCGCTCAGCCCAGGTAGAATACATGGCAACAAAAAGTGAAAGGCCGAAAACGACTAAAATGATAATGGCTTTAATCCAAAATACGTCCATTTTTTCTAAGTTTTGAGTATTGGGTTTAGGGTTTTGATCTGAACACCAGAGTCGAAACCCCAACCTCAAAACGTCTATTTATCGTCTGCCCAGTTTTGAATGGAACGAATACCTGCTACTGCCGATTCGCCAGCGGGCGGAATAAGTTCCTTGAAACGTTCTTCGGGCAATTGTTTAATTTTTAACTGATCTGTATTACGTGCTTCGTGAACGTCCTTATACTGTGAGGCAGCTAACCGACGGGCAAACTCAGGTACAATGTTATTTGCTCCGTATTTGTTGGCTGAAATAACGGAATGGCGAGCCACTTTGGTTGGTCCTTCAATCACCCAGTCAGAGGTTTTCTTACGATCAAAACGGCAGGTATTGCAAATGAATTCCAATACTTCACCCCACTGGTTTTTGCGAGCAGTTACCCGGATTACCTCGTCGCCACGGTACCAAAGCGTTACATTTCCAGAGCACTTTTCACAATCACAATGAGCATCAACGGGCTTAGTAAACCATACCCGGTTTTTGAAACGGTAAGTTTTGTCTGTTAAAGCACCTACTGGGCAAACATCAATAACGTTTCCTGAAAACTCATTATCAATTGCTTTCTCAATGTAGGTAGAAATTTCGGCATGATCGCCACGGTTTAAAACACCATGTACGCGTTGCCCGGTTATCTGATCAGCAGTAAAGACACAGCGGTAACAAAGAATGCACCGTGTCATGTGTAATTGAATATTAGGACCTAAATCCTGCTTTTCAAAAGTACGGCGTTCTTCTTCGTAACGAGTTTGCTGAACACCGTGATCAAAAGCAAAATCCTGTAAA
>JASGGE010000148.1:0-8387 GCA_047605205.1 Siphonobacter sp. | reverse complement strand
GGTATTTCTGACCGCGGTTCATCAATTCGTGTTCCCATTGCAACGGTAGAACGCGGCTGGAAAGGCTGGTTAGAAGATCGTCGCCCCAATTCTGCTGCTGATCCATATAAAGTAGCTGCCCGTATTATCAAAACTGTAAAAAGTGCTGAATAAAGCAGTATAAATCGAATCAATTTCCCCTATTGCCTGGCCCCCGAATTCGGGGGCTATTTTTTTGCCTAAAGATTTATTGGTAATTTTATAGTTCCTTTTATCAAGAAGGAATCGGTCATGAAGAAAGTAGCTTTTTATACATTAGGCTGTAAGTTGAATTTCTCAGAAACGTCGACTATTGCTCGAACGTTTGAAGATAAAGGATACCAAAAGGTAGAATTCAACCAGACACCTGACATCTTTATCATCAATACTTGCTCGGTAACAGACAATGCTGACAAAAAATGTCGGAAGATTGTCCGTGAGGCACAACGAATTAACCCTGATGGTTACGTAGCGATTATTGGTTGCTACGCTCAACTAAAACCACAGGAAATCGCCAACATTCAGGGGGTTGATGCTGTATTAGGTGCCGCTGAAAAGTTCCGGCTTACTGAGCTACTAGACACCTTTGAAAAAACTACTACTGGCCAGGCAACTATATATAATTCGAATATCGAAGAGGTTTTGGATTATCACGCCAGCTATAGCCTTAATGATCGTACCCGTACCTTTTTAAAAGTGCAGGATGGTTGTGACTACCCCTGTGCCTATTGTACCATACCGCTTGCCCGCGGAGGTAGCCGAAGCGATACCATCGAAAACGTACTCAGAACAGCTCGTGAAATTGCAGAACGCGGTGTAAAGGAAATTGTATTGACGGGTGTTAATATTGGTGATTTCGGTATCCAGAACGGCGAACGTAAAGAACACTTTTTCGATCTAGTGGAAGCACTCGATGAGGTTGAAGGAATAGAGCGTTTCCGTATTTCATCTATTGAACCCAATCTGCTCACGAATGAAATTCTGGAGTTCGTAGCAAAATCCAAACGATTTGTACCTCATTTTCACGTACCCTTACAATCGGGAAGTAATAAGGTATTAGGGATGATGAAACGCCGATACCGGCGTGAATTATATACCGACCGGGTTCAGAAAATTAAAGAACTCATGCCGAATGCCTGCATTGGCGTAGACGTTATTGTGGGTCATCCCGGGGAAACAAAAGAACTCTTCCTGGAAACCTATCAGTTTTTACAGGAATTACCTATTTCATATCTGCACGTTTTTACATACTCCGAACGCCCTAATACAACGGCTTTAGCCATTAAGCCTACTGTTTCAGGTCAGGAACGAGCCGAACGTTCTAAAATGTTACATATTCTTTCGGATAAAAAACGACGAGCTTTTTATGAAAGTCAGCTAGGAAATACAGCAACGGTTTTGTTTGAAGAAGAAATTGAAAATGGGCAAATGCAGGGCTGGACAGAGAATTATGTTCGGATTATGGCCAAGTATGATCCATTGCTCATCAACGAAACGAAAGAAGTCTATTTATCTTTTATAGCCGACAATGGTTTGGTTGAAGTAACCGAACCCGTTTTTGAATACGCCCATCATTAACAATCCGATTATCCATTCAGAGCCAGCTTTTCAAAAGACTGGCTTTTTATTTTGTACCATGCTTACGATGTTCTTTTATAACACTTTGTTTAGGCTTTAGCCCGACCACTCCCCCATAGATCCTTATCACTCAGGCTGCATCGGGGTATACCTCCAAGCTTCTGACCTTCTGATGATCAAGACCTGGCACGTATTAGTCTATACGCCAGAAAGTGGGATAATCCGCTGGGTAAGCTAGCATATACCAAAGTTTTGATCCAGGCCATTGTCACTTACAGGACTACTTCTTCAGGCACTGTTGTTATTTCCGCTGAAAGTACTTTTATGGTTACTTGAAGGATAATGTTGAAATGATAAGGGGAGATGTGCCAAAATTGAACAAATAACCAACATTTATTCATAAAATCAGAAGCCAGCCCGGCTATGCGGGGCTGGCTTCATTCTGTGCAACAAACCCACCGGCATATCGGCGGGTTGTTTACGAATTAACTAAGCTTCCATCAGGAACTCATCGTGCTGGCTCACGTCCAGACCTGCTTTTTCGTCTTCTTCAGATACACGCAATGGCAGGATCTTGTCAGTAATCCAAAGCAAGGCGTATGACAATCCAAACGCGAAGATGGAAACCAGAATCAGAGCAATGATATGGTATTTGAACAAGTCGAACTGACCGTATGCCAAGCCATCAACTGCAACTGCTGAGTTTACAGTTTTAGTAGCAAAAATACCAGTCATTACCAGACCAACCATACCACCAACACCATGGCAGGGGAATACGTCAAGTGTATCGTCTAAGGTACCTTTTGCTTTCAGGTGAGCAAAGTAGTTTGAGATGATACCGGCTACTGTACCTATGAAAAGTGATACAGGAATTGTTACGAAACCAGCAGCAGGCGTAATAGCAACCAGGCCTACTACAGCACCGATACAAAACCCAAGAGCTGATACCTTTTTGCCTTTGGCAGCATCAAACAACACCCAGGCCAAGCCCGCAGCAGCAGCAGCAAAGTTGGTAGTGGCGAAAGCTGAAACCGCTAATGGGGTAGCTCCTACCGCAGAACCTGCATTGAAACCAAACCACCCGAACCAAAGTAAACCCGTTCCTAACAAAACAAAAGGAATATTGGCAGGAGGCAGGAAGTTTGCTTCCAGGTGTGACTTCCGGCGTTTCAGATACAAAGCACCCGCTAAAGCAGCCCAACCCGCAGACATGTGTACAACGGTACCACCCGCAAAGTCAAGTACACCCAATTTAAACAGAAAACCTTCTGGATGCCAGGTCATGTGAGCTAATGGGCTATATACGAAAATGCTGAACAAAATCATAAATAGCACATAGCTTTTAAAGTTGACCCGTTCTGCCATAGAACCCGTAACCAGAGCAGGCGTAATTACGGCAAATTTCAATTGAAACAAAGCAAACAATGCCAGTGGGATAGTTGGAGCCGATGACCAGGGTTTGCCATCTAACACCCCGTGCCACATAAAGAAAGTCATTGGGTTACCTACAAAACCATAATCACCAATTTTAATAGATTCACCAAAAGCCAGGCTAAATCCGCAAAACACCCAAATTACCGAAATAACCCCCATGCAAATAAAGCTTTGGAACATGGTTGAAATCACGTTTTTGGTATTTACCATACCGCCATAGAAATAGGCTAAACCCGGGGTCATCAATAAAACGAAGGCAGATGCCACGATCATCCAGGCCATATCACCTGAATTAAAGCCCTCCGTATTAATTGATGTTGGCAGATCTGTAAAAAACGCCCCTAAGACGCTCACAGCCAACAAAATAAGTAAAGGAACGTACGATGGTTTTTGCATAGAACTAGGTAATTAAAGTTAGTTAATAAGGGTTACATTATGGGGAACAAAACTATGGGAAGGAAGAACCTCCTTCCCATAACTCATTAGGATCAGAACATAACAATGGCAATCAAACCAGGTGTTGACTGGCTGGTTTTAGTGTAATTACCATTACTGTCTTCAAACTTCTCAATAGTGCCAGCTACCTTAGGATAACTGTCCAGACGGAATTCAGGCTTCAATAATAAATGTCCATCTGCCAGGATAAAGTTACCTGTAATCGTAAATGAATTTACCGAAGTGCCTAGTTCATCACCACCATGTACGGCACGATCCCCTTTTTTGTTGTCGAAATATTCATAAAGAATACCAATACCACATTTATCCGTTAACGTATAATTGCTATACACCGCTGCTCCACCCCACTTTGGTTTTGTAACTGTAGCATCGGTAGTTTTGTCCGTACCGTAAGCAGCATTCAAATCCATATAAAATTTTTCTGTGATCTGATACGTAGTGGTCAAATCAAATAGCGAGTAGAAATTTCCACTGGGTGTTTTTCCGACTGCTGTTACTTCGTTGCTTCCAATTCAGTTAAGATATACATTCCAGTTGGTGGCAGGCGAGAAAAAAAACTGTGAAATAATTGCCTTCGCTTTATCATTATCATTCAAATTATCAATGTTGTTTACTATACCTGCCATAAAATAGGCTTTGTCGCTAAAAGAATATTGGCCCTTCACTCCAATGTGATAGAATGGATCATTATTGAATAAGTTCGACAGCGAATAGTTGTAATTTACTGGAGCATCAATTACCTCGTAGCCAATGTGCGTTCCAAACTGCCCAGTCGTAATTGAAAACGCAGGGCTGAATTTATAAGTCAGGTAAGCTTGCTTAATAGCTAGTGAGCTTGATCCAGCCCCAAGTGGCCCACCGTAGTTACCATAATTGCTCAGATCAGCATTAGGGCCAAACGTAAGGTCAGCTACAGCACCCAGTTTGTCACTTGTATATGCCACTTTCGTTTGAACCAGGCCAAGTGAAAACTGACCTGATTTCTGATCAAAAGTACGGGCATTACCTACTGCTTCATCACCCGATGTTCCTAAGTTACTACGTGACGCCGGATTGTTAAAGTTAGCAATATAGTAAGTATCCCAATACCCTGAAAAAGTTACTTTCCCATCTTTTTTTTTCTTTGTCATTTTTCACTTCTTCATCTTTTTTATCAGAGGTGCGAGCGGTCGTTTTGGAAGAGGTTCGGGGAGGATTGCTTTTAGGTTTTTCTTTAGATTCTGGAGAAACTTCAGTAAAAGACACAGGTAGGTAAAGCAAATAAAAAATCGTTGGTAATAATTTATTCATTATATAATTTGGTTATAGATAATGAATACTAAGCTTCCATTTCAATCCAAATATTAACTCAAAAACAATTATATGCAATAGTTTACCTGAAAAGTATAAGCGTTTTTACACTATTTTTTTAATTTAAAATAAAAAATTATATTAAAATAAAGTAAAATTATATTTTAATAGATTTTATCGATACTTAAACAATATTCTGATTTTATCATGAAAATCAGAATTATCACAAAATAAATATCTTAAAAAAATATAAATAAAAAGCCCCTTATTCTGTTGGGAATAAGGGGCTTTAAGAAAAGAAGCTTAACGCCTATTCAGCATGCAACCATGCTTTTTTGGCATAAAGCGTATCCTCATCTTCTTCGTTTTCAGGATCGGGTACGCAACAGTCTACCGGGCAAACTGCCGCACATTGTGGTTCTTCATGAAAGCCAACACACTCTGTACACTTATCTGTAACAATATAGTAGAATTCTTCTGAAAAAGGAGACTGTGCTTCTTTTGCACTCACTACAGTCCCGTCACCTAGTTCGACATCCTCTAAAGCAGTTCCCCCTGCAAATGTCCAGGATACCCCCCCTTCATAAATAGCAGTATTGGGGCATTCAGGTTCACAGGCACCACAGTTGATGCACTCGTCGGTAATCATGATGGCCATGTCAGTCGCTTTTAGTAATTTCGTAGCCTATAAATCCAATCGGATAACAAATGTAATTAAATAAAGTTCGAGGCTCAAAGAATTCTGCGTAATGATTATTCTCGTAGGATTTATCAAATTTTTTATATGCTTATTTCTGAAAAAATCAATGCATTTTCTAAGCTTGGCACATGGTTAAAAGAAAATGATCTGGAAGAATGGGCTCAGGCAGCTCAGCGTAAAAATGGGTGGTTTACAAAAGAAAATGTCTTAACTAGCCTTCAAAAATTAGCCGATACTTACCTGTCAAAGCCTTTATTAGAAAACTGGGTGGCTCTCTATCCAATGCCAGGCACTCAGGAAACGCGTAAAGTTGGCCTTGTTTTGGCTGGCAACATCCCGGCGGTTGGCTTTCACGACATTTTGTGCGTGTTGATGGCTGGACATCAGGCCTACATCAAACCAAGTTCACAGGATGAAATTTTGATTAGTGGATTGTTACAGAAACTGGTTGAAATTGAGCCTGCTCTTGAAGAGGTTATTGTCTTCACTGAGCGAATGAATGATGTGGATGCCGTAATTGCCACTGGATCAGACAATTCAGCCCGCCACTTTGAATATTATTTTGCTAAAAAGCCACATTTGATCCGTAAAAACCGTACTTCAGTTGCGGTTTTAACAGGTCAGGAAACACCGGAGGAATTATTAGCCCTCGGAAAAGATGTTTTAACTTACTACGGGCTTGGTTGCCGAAATGTTTCAAAGCTATATGTACCAACTGGTTACGATTTTACTGTCTTCTTTGAAACGATAGCCCCACTTGACACCATTACGTGTAATCATAAGTTCCTTCATAATTACGATTACAACAAATCTATTTACCTGGTAAACCGAACACCGTTTCTGGATAATGGTTTTCTGATGATAACTGAGAGTGAAGCACTGGTATCCCCTATTTCTGTTCTGTTTTTCGAGTACTACAACTCGCCTGGGCAGTTAACCGAACGACTTCAGCAACAAGCTAATAAATTACAGTGCATAGTGGGGAATGCAGAGCCGGCCCATATAGGTTTCGGGCAAACACAATCTCCACAGCTCTGGGATTATGCCGATCAGGTAGATACAATGCAGTTTTTATTAAGTATCTAATACCGTTTTCTGTCTTCAGTTATTTTGAATAGCGGGGAGTTACTTAAGCCCCTCGCTATTTATCTTATCTGACGAAAGCAATCACAGCAGCGTTCGGATGCGGAAGCCCGTAGCCTGGTAAGAACCATTCTGGAAACTGTTGATTATTTCTATGCCCAAAATTCTGAAAATCCCTCCCAAACCATAGCCTATTTCTACATAACCTGCCTCTTTCGTGTTGAGATAATGTACAAAAAGGCTTTCTTTCAAACCATACATTCGTAAAGGGCTTAGCTGGGTCAGTAAAAAGCGACGGAATGTATTTTCAGCGTGAGCTTCCAGGTAACGACTGGTTGTGCTGTACTGGTAATAATTCAACAACCGAAACCGATCAATAACAGGAGTTTGGAAAATAGTCTGGTTACCGTTAAAATGACGATAATCCATAAAATACAACGGCCTTTTCAGGAAATCCCCGACTTTCACCGCATAGTTAAAATCGTTGCGAAGTAACTTTAGTTCATCTGTTATGCTCAGCTCAACCTGGCTGAATGCCTTGCTTCCAGCCCAGCCCATGTGCCCTATTCCCCTGACAATGGGTGAATTATTATGAGAAGTCAATTGACGACCATTGATAATTCGTGTTTTGGCAAATGGCCGATATATTAAACTGGCAGTTACCAATTTAGCCTGATGAGTAGAAAAAGCGGTATTGCTCATCTCACTATTTTCTGGGTCATTGGATGTAAATTCGCTAGTTTTATTTGCCAGCCATCCTCTGGTTTCATGATTGCTTAAATGATAACGTTCCTGCCAGTTTCCGTCCAAAGCAACACTCAATCGTGAGTTGATCTTTTGCGAAATTCCTCCAGTAATATAAGCCATTTCATAGAGTTTCATGTAGTTTTTAGTATGAAACAGAGCATACAGGGTATTTACATTTTCAGGAATCGGATTTTGTATATTGAATTGAAATACATTTCGGCCAGCCGCAAATTGAAGTTTTGTATTTTCAGTTGTTTTTCCTAGAGTAATTCCTCCGTTCAGCCGCTCACGAGCAAAAGAATACCGGGCGTTCAACCCCACAAACCAGCTTCTTCCCGTTGCAATTCGTTGAGTGTATTCCAATTTGCTTTTCAGGACAAAGCCTTCAACAGCATTAAAAAATTCTAGCTTGGCTAAATCTGCAACGGGTGATTCAAACGTGAGCGTTCTGGGATACCATTCCCGTTCTTTCCGCTGACCATAATTATAAGTGTGGCCCGATAAGAGGTGTGTCCATTTAAAAGCAGGCAGACGATTTATGGAGTCTTTTTTAAATGCAGCCTCTTTGGTTTTGTACAAACTATCAGCCCGGATATAGCCCTGCGTTTCGAGCTTGGTTAAAGGCACCTGCCGTTCGGTTTGCCAGAAATCGGTGGAGCGTTTCCGGGCAAGGGTATCAATTTCATAACTCCAGTTTTGAACTACATCGGTGGGTTCTCCATGTTTCTTACGTTCTTTCCGGTCTTCCTTTTCCATTTCCTTTACCAGATTTTTCAATTGCTTTCGAGTAGCCTGTTTCGGAAGCTGAGCGGAAACCTTATTCTTTTGGAGCGAGGCAGCCATTTCTTTATCAATTTTTTCATCAACCACCTGCGGAGTATGATGATACTTAGGATTTACCTTAACCTGATAATTTCGCACAGAGGTAATATAACGCACATTTGCCTTTGCCCCCATAATACTAATATGAGCGGCTGTTTCGAGCTGAACGGGCATCCATACATCCTGAAAAGGTGAATACAGTTGCCGTATTTCATAGTTTACCCCGGCATCATCCGAAAAGGAAAATGATAAACTATGG
>JASGGE010000147.1:0-8402 GCA_047605205.1 Siphonobacter sp. | reverse complement strand
TGTGCCTTCAATCTGAGCCTGTAATTCCTGGAAATTGGCATTTGCTTTCAATTCTGGATAATTTTCAGAAACCGCAATCAGCCGTGATAAGGTACCGTTCAATTGAGCCTGAGCATCCTGGAATTTCTTGATGTTTTCGGGGGTGAGCTGATCGGCTGTAAATTTCACAGAAGTGGCATTTGCCCGGGCATTGACTACGTCTGTTAATGTTTTTTGCTCAAAATTGGCGGCTCCTTTCACCGTTGCCACCAAATTAGGGATCAGATCGGCCCGCCGCTGGTAATCTGCCTGTACTTTACTCCAGGCTGTTTTTACACTTTCATCTTCACTAACCAGGCTATTATAGGAACAGCTACTTAACGATACCGCTAATAGGATAATGACAAGATTGGTAATAATTCCGCGTGACATAATTCGGATTGTGTTGGAGTTTGAACTAATTGATTAAGGTGTTAAGCTTAAAAGTTAGGTCAAAGCTATAAGTTTGTCAGATTTGACCAATATAATTTTGGATAAAATGACAATAGCCCGTCAATTTGACGGGCTATTGCAGGATGAATGGTATACGAACTGTTTAATAGGCTTCTTCTTTAATGGGTTTTACGGTTTCCCATTGTTTATTTCGGATTGTGGATTTAACGATGAAGAGAGGCCTGCCTTTTGACTGGAAAAAGACCCGTAATACATACTCACCAATAATACCGAGGCCAAATAAATTTAGTCCACCGAAGAAAATGATCGTAAATAATAAAGCCGGGAACCCTTGCGGAATATCAATGCCAAGTACGTACTTTTTGATAATGTTATAGATAAAATACAGCATGGCAAAGACAATGGCTGTGGTGCCCAAACGAGTCAAAAAAGTAATGGGGAACTCACTGAAATTGAAAATACCGTTATAGGCCAGCTGGAATAATTGTTTGAAAGAATATTTGGATTCGCCCGCAATGCGTTCATCCCGTTCATATTCGAATCCGATTTGTTTGAAGCCTACCCAGGTACGCATCCCTCTGAGGTAACGACTTTCTTCGGGCATTTGCTTCATTACGTCGACTACTCGCCGGGAAACTAATGCAAAGTCACCGCTATCGAGTGGAATTTCGATGTAAGAAATAGATCGCAGCACTCGGTAAAACGTATGATATCCCAGCTTTTTAAGCCAACCTTCCTTACGTTTTCTACGAACGGCATACACGACATCATTGCCCTGTTTATAAAGTTTGTAAAATTCGGTGAGCAGTTCCGGAGGATCTTGAAGGTCCCCATCAATAACCATGATGGCCTCTGTGCCTAGAGCAGCATCCATACCGGCTGTTAGAGCCAGTTGGTGCCCATGATTGCGTGATAAAAAAACACAATGGTAGCGAGCATCTGTTAAAGCCAGTGCTTGCATTAATTCAGCAGTATTGTCGCGGCTGCCATCATCTACTAATACTACTTCAATAGATAGGGGAGTTGCATCCATGAGGGCATTAAGCCGCTGGACGAGGTGCGGGAAGGTTTCACTCTCGTTATACAAAGGGGCAACTATGGATATTTCTGGCTTATTCAAAGACGTAAAAGGGTTGTCTGTGTTGGGAAATGATAGGCTCTATGCAAAAGTAATTTTAAAAGGATAATGTTTTAAGGGTAGAATACCTTTTCATAATCTGATCACTGCGATAAAGTAGTTGTAGGTCATAATTCCCTGGGTGGATCATCTCTTTAGTAACTTCAACCATTGCCCCTTTACCCGTACGGAGCGGATTCCGACCTAAGTTAGGAGCAGGCTGCATAGGGAACAGATATTGATCTGTTTTGGACTTGAGATAAAGCATTACAAACTGATCACGACCATTAGGAATAACCAATGTAGGATCTTTAATAAAAAAGGCATCACCCTGGTGTTCAACCTCAATTGATAAGGGGCTGGGCTCTTCGGTTTGCTTTAATAAATCATCAAAATAATGAATTGGTGGGTTAAAAACGCCTAATCGCATGGGCTCTCTAAACCGATGGCTTATGTATCCTTCTAACCAGCTTCCCTGAATTGCTCCTAACCCTACGTTGCTGTGCTCCTGATTAAATGTGCTGGCTAGTAAATACTTACGGCGTTCAACCACTTTTGGATAGTAGATTGCGTAAGAAAGAATACAGAAAAATAAACTTCCGGAGAGAATCCATCTTAAGGCAAGTGTTGGCTTGGCCGCAGTACTTAACCAGGCTACATAAGCAGTGCATAAAAAAACAGCCGGATATAGTTTATAATTGCTAACTACCAGAACATGATACCCAAAATGAGGCCGTAAGACGGCTATCAGCGTAGCATTTCCTAACAAAAAGAATAATACTCCTAATAAAAAATCCTGAACAATTAGTTGATCCGTTGAAGAACGGGTTCTTGGTTGTTCTTTATTCCAGTACGTTTTTAGGATGGGGGCAATCGTCAGGAATAGCCAATGGATTACCAATATGAACAAGAGTAACCCCGCAATAGTAGGCAAGACATATCGCCAGGGAGCTGCCAGGGTTGGGAAAAAATCGAAACCTCCGCCTAAGAAGGTAAAGAACCCCGAGAAAGAGAGATAGGGGGCCTCCAGAAATTTAGCAAAACTATTGTTGTTATTACTGGAATTAAACTGATAGAAATAGCCTGAGATACTGATAAACATGCCCAGCCCCCAGATAATAGCTGAAGTAAATCGTTTGCGAAGCAACAAAACGCCTAGCCCCGCAAACCATACAAACATTCCGTTACTCATGGTGAAGGTTGTGGCAAGGGCGAAAAGGATAGCGGTGCTAAAGGCGAATGAAGTACGAAGAGCCAGTATATACATGGTGGCAATCATCAGCATTAGCAAGGGCTGGTGCTGTAAGCCGGTAATAGCCCAGAAACTAACTAAATAATGCTGGGGCTGAAAAAGAATCAGCGAAATAGGAACAAAATACCAAAAGGATAAACGTAACTTCCTGAAAGCCAATAGGAAAACTATCCATATAATTAGTTCGGAAAAGTTTGCCAGGCTTTGAATCCAGGTATAGTCTAATTGGCCAGTAAGATAATATACTGCAAGAGTGATGAGCTTCCCCGTGATCATACGGTGCTCATTATTCGGAATAAAAAGCCAATGCCATTTCTCAGCCCAGCTGGTGGCTGAAATGAAGTCCAGAAAAAAGTCAGTTATCGCATCAAAATCGTCAAACCAGGGAACGTTCAGAACATAAGTAGCAAAGAAAACCGTAAACACCACTATTGGCAATACGCTTATGAGCAGTGGTAAAAACGTACTATTACTTTTCATTGAAGTTAATTTGCTCAGAAACGATAAACTCCGGGCGTTTTTTGATTTCATCAAAAATGCTACCGATATACTCACCGAGTAAGCCGATCGTGAGTAACTGAATGCCTCCGAAGAAAATCATTACAATAACCGTAGAAGCCCAACCCGGAACTAAGGTTTCCGGCCGGAAAAAGATGCCCGTGATTACCCAGATGGCTAAGAAAATTCCAACAATAATGCTGGCAAAGCCCAGCGTTAGAGCAATTTGCAGAGGTTTCTTACTAAAATACAGTAAAGCAGTACGGGCGAACTTCAACATTTTAGAAAGAGGGTATTTGGTTTCTCCGGCAAACCGCTCTTCCCGAACGTATTCAATAGGGATTTGCTTAAAACCCATCCAGCTAATCAGGCCACGGATGTATTTATTTCGCTCCTGTAATTGTTTAAACTCCTGAATAACTTTTTCGTCAATCAGGCGAAAGTCACCTGTATCGACCGGCAGGGGCACTTCTGATAATGAATTGATAATTCGATAAAATAGTCGGGCTGTCCAGAGTTTGAAGACACTTTCACCTTTTCGTTCTTTTCGGACCGCATAGACTACATTAGCTGCCTCACGCTGCTGCAGGGCAATCATGTCCGGAAAAATTTCTGGTGGATCCTGAAGATCAGCATCTATAATGATGGCTACATTACCGGAACAATGGCGTATTCCCGCAGAGACTGCGGGTTGATGGCCGAAGTTCCTGGAAAAAGAAAGCACTTTTACGTAGGGATCTTGCTGAGCAAGTTGTTTCAAGATAACTAATGTGTTATCGCGGCTCCCATCATTTATAAAAAGAAGCTCATATTTCCAGCCATTCTTTTGTACAATATTCGTAAGGCGACGATAGGTTTCCCTGATTACTTCTTCTTCATTATAACATGGTACAATGACAGATAGATATAATTCGCTGGAATTCAAAGTCATATAGATTAAAAGCTGAACATGCAGAAGGAATACTCATTACTAAATAGAAGACAAAAATAAAGGATTCTTGATGAGTAACGTGGATTACTAATGAGTATGCTTCAGGATAATGGCCTTTTTGTAGTAAAACCGGGCCTGACAATCATTCCAGAGAAAGCCGGGGTCTTCCTGAATATCTTCAACAAAAAGGGTTTTGGGGATAGAATGCAGGGGCTCTACGTAGATGGTATCAGCCTGAGACTGACGGATTTGCTCATCACGTTCGGTTAATTGCTGATCATAACGAGCAGCCGTGCCATTTTTTAAATCACTAATGACCATCCGAAAATTAGTATTTTGTAAATATAAAAAAGGCAAAGTCGCTACTGCTAACATTACCAGGTAAGAGGGCATGGGAATCCGGAGGTCTTTATGCTCATAAAGCCATAACAAGCTAACGGTAAGGTTATAAAAGAAGCCTATTAAAAAGTAGAAGTATACTACATTAACCACACGAGCTGGGGCAACATCCATACCTTTCCCAAAAAAGAAAGGAAGAAACAAAAAAGGCACAATACCGAGCCAGCTTAACCACCCAAACCAGGGCCGGATTCTAAATAAATCATTAAATAGCTTTGCCGTTGGCAAACGATCTTTTAGCCAATACACCCAAAAAATGCTGAATACCGTTAACAGAGGTAGCCATTTAATGAAATAACGAGCAAGAGAAATAACCGACATTTCGACCGCAAACGGAAGGGTGCCGCCGCCACCTTCAGCAGCCTGACGAATTTTGATACCGGGTGATTCGAGCACAAAATAGGTGCATATCAGGCTTACCACCAGAAAGCTGATGAGCCTAAAGTCCAGTTTACCACGAAAGAGAAGGCGGTAGGCAATCAAGGCTCCGAACAAACCCGTTAATAGGATAATGAAAATTTCACATGTACCAATGATAATTACTATTAAAAGGTATATAGTGGCAAAATAGAGATACTTTTTTGTATCAGATTGATAGAGCCGGGAAAGTGCAATAACTAAAAATAGCGTTAAGAGCTGAGGTAATAGATAAGGATAGGAACCGGTGATCCAGTAGAAAGATTCAGCATAGCTACTTAATTCAAGGAGGTATAAAATGAATAAAGCAGCGGCTATTAAAAATACAGTAGTTATCGATTGGCGAATGAAGAATTTCAGAAAGACATACAAACTTGCCAAACTCCCTGAAATAGCCATAATTGGGTATACTTTAAAATACCATAACCAGTTTAAAGTCAGCGGAGTAAGGTGAAATAATAAGTTTGAAAAATATCTTCCAGACCAGCCATTGTAGTAAATAATAGTTGCCTCCAGAACGCCCTTTTCTCGGGCATACCAGGCGAAACAATAATCATCAGCGGCACTTGGATGATTGAAAAGGCTGAGTAATAATAAAGGGCTTACGGTAAGAAATAATAGAAAAATCCATCCTACTACAGGCCAGTTTTTTCGTAAGGAAGACAAGCTCATTAATAGTGAAACTTATTTTTTAAATTATTGATAGGTTTCTCAATTAAAAACCAGGAGGCAGTAGCCAATATGACAGTAAGGAAGCTGTAAACAAGAAAATCAAACAGATACGTGTTGGTTACAGTGGGCCAATGCTGATGCACCCGATTCATAAACCGAGCTACCGGATGAGTAGCAGGAGTATGATAATGATTGAATACAAAATTATGATATAGGTATATACCATAACTAATTCTGCCAAGATAGCTGCTGGCGGGGTTTTCCAGGAGCCATTTCATGGCACCCGTAAAGCCTTTTACTGCGTTGCCTATAAAAAAGAAACAGAAAATGCTGGCAATTAGTCGCTCAAAAATGACATTGGCGGGGTTGTTCTGGGTTTCAAAAAAGATACTTTCTACAGCTAATAGGCCAATTAAGAGGATAAGGCCAACCCATAAAAGAGCTTTGTGATGGAAAATAACCTGAAATTTATCAAATTGATATACAAACAGATAAGCTAACAGGCCTCCAAAACCAAAGGCATCCAGGCAAGTGGGCATTAAGACAAAAGAAACAATCCAGTCATTTCCATTAACAAAATAATAAGTCCTCAAAAGAATACTGCCCACAATGAAGATCCAAAGTATTTTAGTAAAATGCCTAATCGGAACGAAGAAAACCACTAGTGGAAAGAATAAATAAAATTGTTCCTCAACGGCAAGAGACCAGAAATGGTCAATAACACCGAGCCAATGTTCATAATGCCCTACGTAGATATTTACTGCGTATAATACGCACCACCACACCTTTTCACGAACAGGTATAACATTGACAATAAAGGCAATAAGAATGGTTAAGTAATAAATAGGGAAAATTCGGATGGTCCGCCGGACGTAAAACTTTTTCAGGTATAGGCCTAAGCCGCCTTCCTGATTCAGGTAACGATCCTTGCTTAACAAAAGAATGCGAGTAATCAGAAAGCCACTCAGAACAAAGAAAATGTTTACCCCAAGCCTTCCCAAGGGTAAAGTGTTATAACCAGCCAGCCAGTGGTCATATAGAACAAGTAGAACAGCTATAAAGCGAACGCCATCTAATTGGTTAAAGTATGCCTCACCTTTCGTGTGAACTTGATTAGAGGAGGTAGAAGATAGCAAAGCCAATGGAGTGGTTGTTTGGGAAAAAGCCATTGATCAGATTCGCTTAACAGTAATTGAATAGTATGATAATGAACTGATATTCAATTATTTAATGAATTGTTTAGCGGGTCGAGAACCTGATTTATTGTTATGAAAATAAAGCTAATTTCTTAAAGTTCTTTGAAATGGCAACCGCTTTAGAAGTAAAAATTAGTGTAAGAGAATAATATTTTTGTCTGATAACCCTTGCTGAAAACGGAGGCTAGTGTTTTTGTTATATCGTAACTAACTGACTCTTATATAATTGCAGGTAATGATATAGTATAGATTTGGTAAGAAAAGGGCAGTCGTATAACTATTTTCTTGCTAAAGACGTTATTTGGGCATGTTCGCCACTTTAAAAAGACTTAAAAAAGTAGGCAGCCTTTTCGTAAGGGGTGGCAATAAGGTATTTATTTACTTTCTTTGTGGATGTATAACCAGTGGTTAATTAAATAGATCCATTCGTGTGTGCTATCTGTTTAGTTATAGAAATTACGTACACCTTCAATAAAGCTACCTAAAAGCGATCTACTATTTTATTAATGAGCACGTCCGGCGAACGTTTAGTGGTTATTCCTACTTACAACGAAATTGAGAATATTGAGACAGTAATACGTAAGGTGATGGGGCTGGAACCTGCTTTCGATTTATTGATTGTTGACGACGGCTCCCCCGATGGGACTGCCCTAAAAGTTAAAGAACTACAAGGCGAATTTGGCGAAAATCGAATTCATTTACTCGAGCGGAAAGGTAAGCTCGGCTTAGGAACGGCCTACATTACAGCTTTTAAATATAGCTTGTCCAAAGGATATAACTATACCTTCGAAATGGATGCCGACCTCTCTCACAACCCTGATGATCTTGTTAAACTTTGGCACGCGTGTGCGTATGAAGGTAATGATGTAGCCATTGGTTCAAGGTATATCAAAGGCGTGAATGTGGTAAATTGGCCTATGGGGCGTGTCCTGATGTCGTATTTTGCGGGCATATATGTACGTTTTATTACCGGAATGCCCATTATGGATGTAACAGCCGGATTTATGTGTTACAAAAAAGAAGTACTGAAAACCATTAAATTAGATGAGATTAAGTTTGTAGGATATGCCTTTCAGGTAGAAATGAAGTTCACCGCCTGGAAATTTGGGTTTCGGATGAAGGAAGTTCCCATCATATTCACGGACCGGACGAAGGGAGTGTCAAAAATGTCATCCACGATTTTTAAAGAAGCTATTCTGGGAATTATTCAACTTAAAATAGATAGCTTTTTCAAGCGATATACTCGATAATGTACTACGATTCAATAAAAAATGCCCGAATTTTTCGGGCATTTTTTATTGAATCAGTCGAGCAAACCCCATTTGTAGATTCCCCATTTGGATAAACGGTAGAGTAAAGATGTTTTCAAAACGCCTAACCCATACTTGGAACTACGCATGAAATTGATCGAAGATGCTTCATCAAAATATTTAGTAGGGCAAGTGACTTCTGCTATCTCAAAATTATGCCAGAAGATTTGAGCAATCA
>JASGGE010000146.1:0-9183 GCA_047605205.1 Siphonobacter sp. | reverse complement strand
ACACCGTTTACCGCCTTCGCAGAGCCTGAGCACGGAAGTATCAGAGCGGTTGTTACTCTTGAAAAATCTATTGCTGCATGCTCTGGATACGTTTGAAGGAAATGCGAAAACAGTATTGACCTGGCTACGAACGCCAGTTGCTGAGCTGGAGAATCAAACACCCCTACAGTTGCTGGACACCGTAACCGGGTTCGGGTTAGTGGATGATGTCTTGGGAAGACTTGACTATGGCTTGCCTGCCTAAGGACTGTATGGCCGTAGTATACCGCATCATCCGCGAAAAATTTGCTGATCAGCCACTGTCAACGGAAGGAAGCAGGCTGTATGGTGGTCGCTGGAATCCGAAAGGAGTGGGAATATTATATGTGACTTCTACGCCTGAGCTAG
The DNA here is from genome assembly GCA_047605205.1 of Siphonobacter sp. Classification (GTDB taxonomy): domain Bacteria; phylum Bacteroidota; class Bacteroidia; order Cytophagales; family Spirosomataceae; genus Siphonobacter. The sequence goes on along the minus strand of JASGGE010000146.1, from coordinate 8,796 downwards.
GTCTGGTTGAAGTAGTGGCTCATGCTCCGTCGGTTCGTTATGAAGACTTACCTCAATATCGACTTTTTGCTATTGAAATTCCGGATTCCATTCGAACCTATCAGCGGGAAGAAATGCCTTCTTTCTGGCAGGATAATACGTATGAACAAACGCAGCATTGGTTAAGCGACTGGCTTTCCAGACCAGACGTATTAGCCATTGCCTTACCTTCAGTAATTGTACCGTTTTCGTTTAATATATTGGTGCATCCCTTGCATCCGCTCTTTGAGGAAGTAAACGTATTATCGCAAGATCGAATACCGATTGATAGACGGTTGTGGAAGCGAGACTAAACTAAAACGGGTTTTAATACTTTGCCTGCTAGATCTGTAAGCCAGTTTCTTTATTAGTATGTTCGAATGCTGATTCAGGTAAGCCAAGGCGAAGGCCCGCCCGCTATCTAAACCCATGACAGGCAAAACAAAGGTTTACCGCATAATCCGGTTTTTTCTGGAGTTTCGAGCTTATTTGAGTATTTCTTAATCAACCTTGTTGCATTCTGACCCCCAAGGTTACTGATCATCATGCTGCGAATTGCTTACGCCCCAATATATTATCATCCTTTACCAGAAGGCCACCGTTTCCCGATGTTGAAATATGAATTGATTCCACAACAATTGCTTCGGGAAGGCGTAGTAACCGAAGAACAATTTTTCGAACCTCATCCGATTGCAGAGCCTTGGATCACCCGGACACATGTGTCAGATTACTGGGAAGATTTAAAAAATCTACGGATTTCAGATAAGATGATTCGAAAAATTGGTTTCCCTCTGACGGCAGGTCTGGTAAAACGTGAGGTTATCATTGCTCAGGGAACGATAGATTGCTGTAACTATGCCCGGCAGCATGGCGTATCATTGAATATAGCGGGCGGCACTCATCACGCTTATACTGATCGGGGCGAAGGATTTTGCTTACTCAATGATGTGGCCATTGCGGCTAATTACCTGCTTGATACGGGCTTGAGTAAGAAAATTTTAATAATTGACTTGGATGTTCATCAGGGAAATGGCACTGCTCAGATTTTTGAGAATGAGCCACGTGTTTTTACCTTTTCCATGCACGGAAAAGATAACTATCCGCTACATAAAGAAAAATCGGATCTGGATATAGAACTACCAACGGGCCTAGGCGATCAGGCGTATTTACAGTTCTTATATGATACCTTACCTGTTCTGCTGGCCGAAGAGCAGCCTGATTTTCTTTTCTATGTGGCTGGTGTTGATATTCTGTTGACTGATAAACTTGGTAAACTGAAGGTCAGTCAGCAGGGGTGCCGGAACCGGGACCGGTTTGTGTTTGAACAGGCACAAAAGAGACAATTGCCTATTGTAGTAACAATGGGCGGAGGATATTCGCACCGTCTGGCCGATATTGTGGATGCTCATTGCAACACCTATCGTCTTGCTGGAGCTATGTATGGCTAGTGGGTAAGAGGCCTGTTGTGAACATTTTTATTTTTCGTGTTCGATCGGTACCCACATAAAATACTCTTGAGATGAAGCGGGTTTTTATTAAATAACAAATGACAATAAAATTCCTATACAAACGACAAATCGAATGTAATGCACCGAAACAGGTGGCGGATAATAATAACGGATAATCTCTAAAAGTATACCAGCAGGTATACCAGTGGAAAGTGCAATGAGCAAAGTTTGAGTTATTGAGGCATAATCAGCTAACGGTGGACTCAAAACCTGGACAACAACTCCCAATGCATAACCGGCTATGACGGATAGCAGGCAGTATTTCATATGTGGTTTGATATAGGTAATGACGGAATATTCATAAAAAACTACGCTGGGGCCGACTATAAGGACCCCAGCGTGTTTGTATTTCCCCCATTACAAACCATCTAACCGGATGAGAAAATTGGTTTGCTTTGCAAGCACAAATGAATGAGGGAATACTTAAGCACACGTGAAGCAATCCTTAAAAATCAATAAAAAAGAATTTATTCGTGTGGAATTATCACTTGAAAGGTCACTTTTTCATTTTCAGAGGTCACTGCGATATGTCCGTTATGTAATTTAATAATTCGGTCTACTAAGGATAATCCAACTCCATAACCCGCTTTTCGAACCACTTTCTGACTTCTATAAAAGGGTTGAAAAATGAGGTTAATTTCTTCATTTGCGATCGTCGAACTATTCCAGAATAACAACTCAATTTGCTTTGGGTTCGTAATAACCTGAACATGGACGGCCTGGTCGTCTGAAAATTTACAACCATTTTGCATCAGGTTAATGGCGGCTATTTTCAATAAATAGGCGTTCCCATTGATAGTAAGTACGGAATCTTCTTCAATATCAGGAGGAAAATCTACCTTTATTTTATACTCAGGATGAGTAGACCGCAGTAATTCACGAGCATCCCAGAGTACTTCATCAATGCGTACGGCTGAAGTTAAGAAAGATTCGTCCTGATTGGAAACTTTTGCCAGCTCTAATAAGGTATTTGATAGCTGATTAAGTTCCTGTACATCTGCCAGAACCGAACTCATTGTTTGGCGATATTCTTCTCCGCTACGTTCACGTAAGAGCGTTACCTGAAGCTGGGAGATGATTTTGGTAAGTGGGTTTTTTAGTTCATGAGAAACATTAGAGATGAACATTTTCTGAAGGCGAAAGGCTTCTTCTACACGATCCATTAAGGCGTTGAATGTATGGGTTAGCCTGCCGATTTCGTCCTGTTCATTAACAACCTGAACCCGCTGATTCAGGTTTTGCGGATAAATCCGCTGGACTTCATTAATAACGTTTGAGATCGGCTTTAGGGCACGCCCGGCAAAAAACCATCCTACTACACTTACCACCAGAATCGAAGCAACATAGGCATACATCATGATTTTAAATAGTGTACGCATACTTAACTGATCCGCCAGATCCTTAGCTCCGGCTACGCTCACTACGCGTTCGTCCTGGTTGGTATAATAAAGACCGTATATTTTATAACCGTTTCGTTCGAAATGTAATTCTTTATTTAAACGTATTTTATTAAGTATATTTCGATCCAGATTAAACTGAATGGAATCGTTCAGGTGGATGATTTCTTCATTTCGATAATTATAGAGAATGACGTTTTCCTGATAAAGTAAATCCCGATTTGACTGATCGACAAGGCGTAGAATTTCTGAATTAACATCATTATCATCTACCAGCAATTCCACGGTGGACAAGGCTTTCTGCCGAAGCCGATTGTAGAATTGTTCTTCCAGATAATAAGAACGAAACCAATAAATAGACGCAAACGCCAGCAAAACAATTACCGATACAAGAAGGGTAAATTGTATAGTCAGACGAGTACGGATTTGCATAGAGGGTCAATCAGTAGGGGATGCTCGTATACAGGCATCATTGGTTAATCTTCCGTTTTAAGTACATAACCCATTCCATACTGCGTGTGGATCAATCGTACATTAAAATCTTTATCTACCTTCTTTCGAAGTAAATTGATATATACTTCGATCACATTGGTACCGGTATCGAAATTTACGTCCCATACCTTTTCAGCGATTTCTGCTTTAGAAAGTACCTTTCCCTGGTTTCGAAGCATAAACTCAAGCAGGGAAAATTCTCGGGCGGTTAATTCTATTTTCTTATCTCCACGAATAACGGTTTTGGAATCCAGATTCATTTCCAGATCAGTATACCTTAAAATATTGGAAGCAATCGGAATGGAACCATTCCAACGCCGGGTAAGCACGCGAATACGGGCAAGTAATTCGGCAAATTCGAAGGGTTTTACCAGATAATCATCGGCTCCGGAGTCAAAACCCATGATTTTTTCGTCAATACCACCCAAAGCAGTTAAGAGTAGTACAGGGGTTTCTACACCTTCACTACGCAATTCGCGAGTGAGCTCTACACCATTCAAACCAGGCATTATAATATCTGATACAATCAGATCGTACGGATTTTTTTTTGCCAGATGTTTTCCCAGAAGACCATCATAAGCAATATCGACTTCGAAACCGTTTTCTTCGAGGCCCTGCCGAATGGATTGAACCGTTTTAGGTTCGTCTTCGATGAGTAATAATTTCATAATGGGCCATTAGTTGTGAAATTTTCAGTTTTCTATGTTGAGTTTACTATTCAAGGCATAGGTAAATGCATGAGTTGTCTGTACCGATAAGTCTGAAAACTGAAAATTCCTTAAACTCATATTTCGGTTGAAAACCGGTGGAATACGCCTAACGGTAATTTTTTGCCAAAGGAATCGGGTAAATATAGTTCTCCAAACTCAGGATTCTGTACTTTATCAAAGATACGTAGAATGAGGCTCTCTGCGATTAAGGCTGAAAAGCTGAGCGAATATAAATTGACCAGGAAAAAATGATGCTCAGGGTCAAGGAGTTCTTTGCAAAGTTTGAGCATTTCATTGATGTGCTCTTCCAATACCCACTTTTCACCGTCTGGGCCACGGCCATAAGCGGGGGGGTCGAGTAGAATGCCCTGATAGTGATTTCCACGACGAACTTCCCGTTTTACAAATTTCATGGCATCTTCAACTATCCAGCGAATGTTATCGAGTGAGGAAAGTTCCATATTTTCCCGTGACCAGCTAATGACCTGTTTCACAGAGTCTACATGCGTTACATCTGCTTTAGCCGCACGGGCTGCTAATGAAGCTACTCCTGTATAGGCAAAAAGATTAAGGACTTTAGGCGTGCCTGGCATTGCTTTCGTCTTTTGATAGATATAGTCCCAGTTGGCGGCCTGTTCTGGAAAAAGCCCCACGTGCTTGAAAGATGATAAGGCTAGCTTATACTGTAATCGTTTTCCATCAATTGGAACGTAACTATTCCAGTGATCGGGCATTTTAGCTTTGGTAAGCCATTCGCCGCGTTCTGAATTTCCCTTTTCACGTTTAAAATATGCTTGGGCTCGTTTTTCCCATTCTTCTGTAGATAAGGTTTTATCCCAGATAGCCTGTGGTTCGGGCCGGGCCAGAACATACGGGCCGAAGCGTTCTAATTTTTCAAACCCTCCACAATCAATGAGTTCATACTCAGACCAAGGGCGAGGAGTTAATAATTGCATGATACTGTAAAAGTAAAAACCAAAAAGCAGAGCATAAAGAAAAAGAGTCATATCCTCCTTTTCCTTATGCTCTGCCAGATGCGATATTCGCAAAACTTTAGTAAGCTATTTTATTCAGATAGAAAACATTACGCCGGCCGTCTACATCGTTAGTCAGGCGTTGGAAACCCCAGGCAAGGAAATAATTTCCGTACCAGTAATCTACGTTGTCAGTGCTGTTTCGCACGCGGTCAGCTCGGTTCCCAGTGACAATTGTCTGAGCAATGCCGTCTTCCAGCACCATATTGTTCTTTACCGTCTTGGAACGTAAGCTTCCTTTATCGTTGTAAACCAGGGTAATCTGATCGTTTTGAATATTAACCTTTACTTTTTCTTTGAGATTCATAGTTTTGGTTTTATCAATCTCAAAACTGGTATCCCAAAGCAGTTTTCCGTTTTTATCGAAACCTACGACAATAGCATTGGTATACTGCCAGCCATCAAACATCTGAGAGTTATTGTTATACAGGCCACGGTTTCCGAAATACCAGGGGTTCAGGCTGTACATTCCCCAGCCCCAGCCAGGATAAAAACCATTGCCAAAGCCGCCACCCCAGGGGCCTCCGAAACCCCAGGGAGACATATTCTGATTACGGAAAGTAGCCTGGAATGCTTCTCCAACCAGAATGAGTTGATTGTCCTTCTGGATGATGTCGTGAAGTAAGATTTGCGTATTGATTTTCAGATCATTTCCACGTTCTTTTTTTCGCTGAATCTGTCGCTCCCGTTTTTCCTGATCCCGTGGACTCAGGTAAGAGAAGAAGTTTTTGAAATCCGTAAAACTGTAATAGTTCAGGGGGAGTACTTCATTTTCGGTTACTCGGCAGATGTACAGGCCCTGAACCATACGACCTTTGGTTTGCGATTGGGAATTACGGTATCCGTAGGTACCGATCATGAGTTGCGTACCGTCGTTCATGTCGCTCAGGCGGCCGTCTAATAAGGCATAGTTTTCATCAGGCGTAACCACGATATCAGTCAATTGCTTGCCTTCGTCATCAAACGATTTTACACTGATGGAATATTCTTTCCCTTTATGAATGGCATAGGTCACATTAACCCGATTTGTTACTGAATCGACGTCAATTGCTTGAACCTCAGCCTGTCCTTTAAAGGTAGCATTTATCAGGCGGTTCTGGCGGGTTTGCAGATTGGTATAGGAGAGTACGGGTTGTTCCCGAACTACGCCTGCAATATAAATACCATCATGAAAAGCCTTAAACTGAGAAATTTCCATCTTATCAACAGACTGGATCTCAAACTTTTCAGTAAACCCGGGGCCTACATAAACCTTAATAATCTGATAGACATTACTGCGGTTCCGGCTGAAGAGTAGGTATACATTTCGTTCATCATACGAATAGGTAACATACTCCAGGCCGTCTGTAATGGTTCCATCAACTGACCAGGTTCGTTCGAAATTAGTATCAAAACGGTCTATGTGGTAAGAACTACGGCCTGCCTGAGTAAGCAGAAGTACGCCATCGGGGCCAACCGGTATAGTGAAAATATTGGCGGATGAGGATGGAATTGGAATTTCAAGTCGTCGCTGTTGTGCAAACGAATACAGGCTGGTCACCAGTAAAATAGCCAGCAAAAGGAGATTACGAATGTTCATGGCTTAAACCTACAATAATATCAAATTCCTCGGGGCTGACTGGTGATACAGACAAACGAGACAGGCGTAACAAGGCCATTTGTTGTAGACGCGGATCGGCTTTGATCGTTTCCAACGTTACCGGCTTGGGAAGTTTTTCAACTGGTTCCAGCTCAACAACTACCCATCGTGGATCGTCAGTAGTGGGATCAGGGTAATTTTCCCGGGTAATTTTGGCAATTCCTACAATTTCTTTGCCTTCGTTGGAATGATAAAAGAAAACCAGGTCTCCAAGGGCCATTGCCTTCAGATTGTTTCGAGCCTGAAAGTTTCGTACACCGTCCCAGACACCTCGTTTCTCTCTAACGAAATCATCCCAGGAATATTTAAAAGGTTCGGATTTGACCAGCCAATAATTCATTTTTTTATTATAAAGGTTTTACGATCAGTACATCCTGAGCGATGATTTGTACATCATAGCTGGTGGTTGTCTGACTTTGGTTGGGAGCTTTGTAGGTGACGCTGAGTTTTTCGAGTGAGTTACCGCTTACTTCAGTTGTATAGCTGCCCGTTACATTAACGGTTTTGGTGCCACTCTTAACAGTTACTACGGCTGCAGATTGGGTAAAACTATACGTTAATCGATAATCGCTGGTAGGAAACACGTAATTGGTGGTGCGAAAAACAAGTTTATCTACAGCAGATTCTTCGATAGATAACTTCCATTCCTGATATAAGTACTCTAATTCGTTTTTGGTAGCATCGTCATTAGTGGCACGGCAACCGCTTAACGCTGTCAGAGCAAGAAATACAAAAGAGCGAAGGAGAAGTTTCATACGCTACGAAAGGTTTGATTGAATTGAAATAGTTTGGGCTGGAATGGTATAGGAAATGTAATTTTCAATTTTCAGCTTATCGTTTTTAATCGAAAGCTGAAAATCGAAAACGGTAAATTTTTAGGGGAATTGTGGAAATTTACGAAAATCAGGTCTGCGTTTTTCCAGGAATGACCGTTGGCCTTCTTTAGCCTCATCACTCAGATAATAAAGTAGCGTAGCATTACCTGCCAGTTCCTGAATACCTGCCTGCCCATCGAGTTCGGCGTTAAAAGCAGATTTCAGCATGCGTAAGGCAATCGGACTATTTGCCAGCATTTTCTTACACCATTCTACGGTAGTTTCCTCCAGTTTTTCGAGGGGAACCACTTTATTGACCAAGCCCATATTCAAAGCCTCCTGAGCATCATATTGTTCACAAAGGAACCAGATTTCACGAGCTTTTTTCTGACCTACCACGCGGGCAAGGAAGCTAGCACCGAACCCACCGTCGAAACTGCCCACTTTGGGGCCTGTCTGACCGAAACGAGCATTTTCAGCTGCGATACTAATGTCGCAAATCACGTGTAACACGTGCCCACCACCAATGGACCATCCTGCCACCATCGCTACTACTGGTTTAGGGATGCTGCGGATCTGACGTTGTAAATCCAGAACGTTTAAACGGGGTACATGATCGTCGTCTACGTATCCACCGTGACCACGTACGGATTGATCGCCACCTGAACAGAACGCCCGGCCACCTTCACCGGTTAGAATGATTACCCCTACGCGTTGATCCTGCCGGGCTAGTTCCATGGCCTCAATCATTTCACTAACTGTCAGTGGCGTAAACGCATTATGCACGTGCGGACGGTTAATGGAAATCATGGCGATGCCTTCGTAGTAAAGAAAACGAATTTCCTTGAATTCTTTGATAGGCTCCCAGGGGAATTGCCAGGTAAGGATTGGAGCGGTTTTTGGGTTTTTATTACTCATTGGTATGGAAATTAAAGGCAAGGTTTTTAATAGGATCTTTCAGCGAAAAGACACAAAACCTTGGTTACTCTTCATTATAAAACAAAACATCCCAGGTATGATCGTAGAGCATGGTTACCTGGGCCACAAAGCGGCTGTACTTATAAGAACGACCCCATTCATGCGGAGCCACTAATGAAAGTAAATCACTACCATCAGCCCGCTGATATAGATACATGGTCTGACCAATAAATGGCTCAAAATTAATAGTAGCTGAATAAATCCG
>JASGGE010000145.1:0-9197 GCA_047605205.1 Siphonobacter sp. | reverse complement strand
GACAAAATCCATTATTCTCTTTACATGCGAGTTTTTCTTTCTATTTGTGCCTTTCTGTTGGCTACCACTACCTATGCTCAACTTTCGCTTACACCAACCCGCATTTTTGCTTCAGGTATTAACCTTCGGGCAGAGGTTACGCCAGCCGCACGCATGAATGACACCGCACGCTTAGGGTATTCGCGTTTTAACGTTCAGGGAATTATTCCATTGCGTGGCGGAGCGGGCGTAAAACTTCACAACTTCCGCCTCCGGAAAATTGATGTGGAAGTTAATCAGATGTTTTTGGCCGTTAATCTGGGGTACCGTACCCCCAATTTTTCATTTGAAAAAAATGATCCGGGTATCTACACCGTTTCAGCCGCGATTACAGGCATTCATGCCAGCTTACGGGATAAAATCTGGCTATATGCTGCCGGTTTGGGGGTAAGTGAGCCCGAAGCATTACTTACCTATTCAAAGGCTCGTCCTTATGGCATGGGCGGAGCCGTACGTGTTCGGATCGCGGGTTTACGAACACAGTGGTTCTACGGCGGAGCCATTATTTTCGAACCTGGACGTATTACCCCCATACCCATTGGCGGAATCAATACCCGCATTGCCAAAGGAAGTCGTTTAACACTGGTCTTACCCCTCTTGATGAGTTATTCGCAAAAGCTGGCTCCTAAAGTCTGGGGCGAAGTAGGCATGGCTGCCGGAGGGTTCAATGCCGGTTATTTATCACCCAGTTTTAATCCAAATGCTATCCGGCTGGCTTATCGACAAGGAAAGGCTAGCTTCACCCTTAATTATAGCCCAATTAAACCGATTCAGCTTTCCGTTGAGGCAGGGGTTACAGGTGTGCGTAGTTTGAAAGTAATGCGGGCAGGCGATGTACTGCAAAAACATACGATTAATACTGCTCCCTTTATGGCTGTTTCGTGTTATTTCAGCATGTCAAAGTCCCTGCTTGATTCCAAAGGCTTTGGTGCTGTTTTATAGCTACTTAGCTCTTTGTGGATTAAAAAACGGGTTTCTGCCGATAAATTGCGTATTTCGTTTATCAAAATCCGCAACGATTTATGCAGACACTACACCTGCCAACCTCCGATAAAACCCACTTTGAGATTCACTCTATGTCGTGGATTTTTGATGAACGTTATGCACAGATTAGTGAACCGCACCGTCATGATTATTACGTTATTATCGGTGTAACAAGTGGGAAGGGGATTCATTCCATTGATTTTATGGAATACGAAGTTCTACCCGGTAGTTGGTGGTTTTTAACTCCAGGCCAAAGCCATCAGTTACATATGGACGGCCCCCACGAAGGCTGGGTAGTAAGTTTTGCTGCTGACTTCTTTTGTATTTCAGAAACTAACCAGGAGCTATTGGTCCATGCGGGGCTTTTTCAAAATCTGCTCAATTTCACGCCTTTTTTCATTACCCCTGAACAGTTTGACTTACTGGAACCAACGTTGCTTGCTCTGTCTGACGAGTACCAGAAGCAGCAATCATTCCGGGAAGATATGCTTCGAGCTTTATTAAAAATGTTCTTGATTCAGGCTTCGCGTACATTTTCCAGTCAGTTTTTGGTTACTCAGGAAAGTTCAAAAACGGTTTGTCTGGTACGTCAGTTTCAGGCTTTAGTCGAACGGGAATTCTCAAAAAAAACAAAAGTGGCCGATTATGCCGAGCTCCTTCACGTTACTCCCAGTCATTTAAATGATTCTGTTAAAAAGATAACAGGTCAGCCCCCATCTGACCACATCAAGCAACGGGTTATTATTGAAGCAAAACGAAAGGCCTTTTTCGGCACTACTTCAGCCAAAGAAATTGCTTTTGACTTAGGTTTTGAGGATGAAGCCCACTTTTCTAAATATTTTAAGGCTAATACTGGTCAAACCTTTACGGAATATCGTAAGCGTATCCAGGAAAAGCATATTTGATTACCCGTACTTTACAATTTCATTTTGATTCATCTTTTTTAGCTTAGCCTAATACTCAAAAACCCGAAACGCCATTCCTCATAAACACTACCCGCGATTCTGACAAGTTTTTCCGTGATTTTGACAAGATCAGGTCATATGTACATACATACATTTGCAAAGTCAAACAAAAAAGCCCAAGTCATGGGAATTACAGCAAAATGGGTTATTGACCCAACTCACTCAGAAGTACAGTTTAAAATTAAGCACTTGGTTATCACAACCGTTACAGGCCAGTTTACTGAATTTAGTGGTGAAGTAACCTATAGTGATGATTTTTCAGATCTACAGGCTTCTTTTGAAGCTAAGGTAGATTCCATTTCTACCAACAATGACACCCGTGATGGCCACTTGAAGAGCGAAGATTTCTTTGCTGCCGCTCAATATCCGACCATCAATTTTATTTCAACGAGTGTTACTAAAAAAGAGGATAATTCATTCGTACTGAATGGTGATCTAACCATTCGTGGGGTAAGCAAGCCTATTTCACTGGACGTAGAATACGGCGGAACGGTAGTAGACCCTTACGGACAAACCAAAGCAGGCTTTGAGATCAATGGGAAAATCAACCGGAAAGATTTTGGATTAACCTGGAGTGCCGTAACCGAAGCAGGAGGGGCCGTAGTGAGTGATGACGTTCGTTTGATTGCCAATATTCAGCTTGTTAAGCAAGCTTAGTCTTTTTTCCATCTCCATATATACCGCTTAGTCGTCAAGCCGGGTCAATTGACCCGGCTTTTATTTTATATATAAGCGTAGCTTCATCTATGGCTCAGATTTTTACTTTTCTAATGTCCCAACCATTAATAAAGAGCAATCCTATGAGTACCCGTAAAGAACCGTATAATTTCTATATTTCACAGGCGTATCGAATAGTGCTTACCTATATGTATACGCGTGCCCTTCTCACAAAAAAAGACCGGCTCTCGCCAGTCTTTTCATAATTAAGAAAATGCTTACTGTGCTTAGGGCTCCAGACGAAATACATATACGGGTGAAGCTGTCACCTTTTTACGAAAGGTATCAGTTAGCTTAATTCCCTTTCCCTGAGCTTTCAATATGTCTTTTGTTCCTAATAAACGTGCTTTCGAAAAGCTAAAGGGCATTTCGAGCGATGCCGGCAGGCTTTCACCTTCGTCAGCCCGGTATAAGGCATACGTTATATTTCCTTTTTTCGTAAATGCCCATTTCCCATCCTGATAAGGAGCAACCGGAGTAGTTTCATAGATTGCCTCACTATTTACGTTCATCCAGGCCCCAATTTCCTGTAGCCGCTGGTAAGCCTCTTCGTGCCATTCTCCATCAGGGCCAGGAGCAATGTTTAGTAAGAGGTTACCGCCTTTTGAAACAATATCGACCAGTAAGTGAACCAGTTTACGAGTAGACTTGAAGTTTTCCTTTGGAATATAACTCCAGGAATCTCCCATTGTAACACAGCTTTCCCAGGGGAATGACAAGGCAGTAGACGGAATGGTCTGTTCTGGCGTTACGTAGTTTTCAAATTCGCCCGTCACTGTTCGGTCTACCACCAACAAGCCTGGCTGATGTTGGCGAGCCATACCCGCAATCCGGGCCATATCAATATCCTGGTCAAACGGAATAGCCTTTTGCCAGCTTACAGTGGTATCAATGCTACTGAAAGGACGCACCCAGCCACCATCCAGCCAGAGAATATCCATCTTGCCATAATCAGACATTAATTCTTCAATCTGATTATAGGTAAACTGTTTGAATTTATCCCAGTGTTGTGGATATTTCTTCGGATCATAACTTGAATTACGATCCTTCGGTGGGAAGTATTTCCACCAATACTCTTCGGTATGCCAATCGGGTTTTGAGAAATAGGCTCCTACCATAAAGCCCTGATCACGGAAAGACTTAAATACTTCTTTAGCCACGTTTGCTTTCGGGTTACTACCGAATGGTGTATTTGTAATTTTATAATCCGTTTGTTTGGTATCAAACATACAAAACCCATCGTGGTGTTTAGTCGTAAAAACCACATATTTCATACCAGCTGCTTTCGCCGCCGCCGCCCAGCGATCTGGATTAAACCGAGTGGGGTTAAAGGTTTTGGCAATCCCTTCATAGGCTTTTTTATATTCATGCCAGTCGGCGGCATACGGACCACGGCGTTCGCACCAGCCTTCGTCTTCCGGGCATAAGGACCATGATTCTACTATTCCCCACTGGCTATAAGTACCCCAGTGCATTAACAAACCAAACTTAATTCCCTGCCATTGTTGTAATTTAGCTAACACGGCGGGGTCTTTGGGTGTCATGTAGTTTACGTGATGCTGTTCGGAATGTTGTTGTGCCGAGACGGAAAACCCGGCACATCCGAGGAAAATAGCGAAAAAGAGTTTCTTCATCTTGATGAAATAAAAAGGTATAAACAAAGGGCGTTTGAGGAGAAAAGTATTCGTTTCAACTCAAACGCCCTTACATGAACCAACAAACGCTATAAGGTGGCAAGTACCTGATCCATCACATAGGCGTGTGTGCCTAACCAGCGAGCCCGCTCGCCCAATTGTGAAATCTCAACGGTTAGGCCATTTCTGAAATCACTTAAACAATATTTGTTAATGGCCTGATCAATCGGATTAGTAATGAAGGCTTCTGCCTTTGCTACGACTCCATCAACAATAACAATTTCAGGATTAAAGAGGTGTACTGCAATGGATAAGCCTTTGCCTAATTCCGTTCCAATTTCCTGCAACAAATCAATGGCAAATGCGTCCCCCTGGTGAGCGGCTTTGATTACTAACTCAATATCCAGTGTACCCTGTTCTTCCAACTGGGCCGTTAATTTTGATACCCGCCCTTCATTCAAACCATTTCGTACCCGGCGTAAGAGCGACGTAGCTGAAGTAACTGTATCCAGACAGCCTATTTTGCCACAAGAGCATAGCTCTCCGTTAGGCACTACCTGTATGTGCCCTAACTCTCCGGCAAAGCCCAACGCTCCCTGAAAAATTTCTCCATTCAGGACAATCCCCAAGCCAACGCCCCAGTCGATATTGAATGAAAGAACGTGCTTTTTACCACGGGCCAAGCCAAAACGGTGCTCTCCCAAAACGGTTGCTTTTGTGTCGTTTACACCAAAAACGGGCAGATGAAAGTTTTCTGATAACCAGTTACTAAGCGGATGAGAAGCCTGATTTAAGCTCTTGTACGTATAATTAAGCCCGTTCTGAACATGTACCAGGCCAGGCATGGAAATACCAATCGCCAGGAAGTGAGAATGGGGTATGCCTGACTGATTAATAACTTCCGTAATAAATCCGGTTAGAGCTTCTACGAAATCATTACTATCTTCCAGACGTGAGTCAAAGTCCTTCCGGAAAACGATTTCACGTTGCAGGCTCAGAATTAACACTTTTGTGTCGTGTGTACTGATATCCAGTACAATAACGTATTTATGTAAAGGTTGTAGCCCAAATAATACCGGCCGGCGACCGTGGTTGCCCGTAGCTGTCCCGAAGGTAGTTACCCAGCCTTCTTCGACAAGCTCTTCAACAATAGCAGTAATGGAAGGAATACTACTGTGTAAACTTTTAGCTAACTGAGCCAGCGTTTGTAACCCAGATTGATAGAGTTCAGATAAAATATTACGGCGGTAGAGGTTTTTTTTATAGTCAACAACACTCCGCTTTATAGTGGCTTCTTCTTCAAGATGAAACTCGTTCATGAGATGAGGTAGGATAGATATCAGACCGGGAAAAACTCTTTAAAGCTATAAAAAAACCTCAATCTTATCCAATTTTGAAAAAATATTTTATTGATGCGAACGATATTTAAAATAAATTCAAAACTGTTAGTACTTTCAGCACTAAAATATAAAACTATCTTCTCTGGTTTTTCGTCTTTTAACAGACTAAATTTAGTTTTACTTTTTGAAGAACCATTCATCATCAGCACTTTATAGCATACATAACCTTTTCCCCCATGACAAATCGTCGTTCTTTTCTTCGCTGGTCCGCTTTAGGTCTTTCGCTTAGTCCTTTACAATCTTTATGGGCGAAATCTTCACTGGCAACAAAGCCTATTGTCGTATCAACCTGGGATAGTGGCCTGGCTGTAAATGCTGAAGCCTGGAAGGTATTAAAACCAGGCGGCTATGCACTGGATGCGGTAGAAGTTGCTGCCAAATCAATTGAAGACGAGGTTAGCTGTTGTGTGGGCTTAGGCGGAAACCCTGATCGTGATGGACACGTTACGCTGGACGCCTGTATTATGGATGAAAAATATAACTGCGGCTCAGTGGCTTTTCTAGAGCGAATCAAACACCCCATTTCGGTAGCCCGCAAAGTGATGGAAACTACCCCGCACGTGATGCTGGTAGGTGAAGGAGCCCAGCAATTTGCCCTTGCCAATGGCTTTCCGCTGGAATCAGGCAAGCTCTCTCCAGATGCTGAAAAAACGTATACAGAGTGGCTTAAAAAATCAGAGTACAAGCCCATCATGAATATTGAGCTTCAGCAAAATAAAAAAATCAAGCGAGCTGCTGGTGGCCCTTTCGCCCCTAACACCTTTGAGGATGGTTCTTTCAATCATGATACCATGGGCACCATTGCACTGGATGCTTCAGGCCGGTTAGCCGGAGCCTGTACAACCAGTGGTATGGCCTTTAAAATGCGAGGCCGCCTGGGCGATTCGCCTATTATTGGTTCAGGTCTTTATGTAGATGGAGAAGCAGGAGCCGCCACGTCTTCAGGGCAAGGAGAAGAAGTCATCCGCTTGGGTGGTACTCATTTAGTGGTTGAATTCATGCGAAATGGAGCGACGCCAATGGAAGCCTGTAAAAAAGCCATTGAACGACTCGTGAAAATCAATCCTGCCAAAGCGAAAGAGTTTCAGGTAGGGTTCATCGCCATCAACTTACAGGGAGAAGTGGGGGCATACTCCGTCAATAAAGGCTTTAGTTATTCGGTTACCAAAGCAGATGATGGCGGAAAAGTATTTCAGGCCGAGAGTTATTACCATTAAGCGGTTTCGAAAAATTTTATCCGATTTTTTAGCTCTATCAAAAATTTGTGCACTCGTTTGTACAAGGTAGTGCATTCGTTTGTCCAGTTGATTAGCTCTTTCTGTTAGTTGCTGGACAAACGTTAGTCTCAGAAAGAAACCCTTTTTATACGTTATTTCGTACCTCTTTATACGTTATTTCGTACCTCAGCCTTCCTTCAGTGAATTACATATCCTTTTTTAACCTCGTTTCATGAAGCGTTTCGTTCTCGCAGCGTGCCTTTGCGGGTTAAGCTACGGCAGTTTTGCCCAGTCAGCTTCACTTCCGCTTATTCCCGAACCCGCACAGGTTCAGCAAAACAATGGTGCTTTTACCTTCAATTCCCAAACTCAACTGGTAGCTATTACCCCCGAAGCAAAACATTTGGCCGGGATACTGAATCGCTATCTTAAGAGACAGGTGGGTTACGAATTGAAAATCGTGCCAAAAGTCCCCGCCACTAATTACATAACCTTTACCGATAAACCACAGACGAACCCAGAAGGATATCGCTTACAGGTTAGTCCGCAACGAATTGAGGTGTCTGGTCATGATGCGGGTTTATTTTACGGCACTCAGACTTTATTGCAATTATTACCTACAAAAGGAAAACCCAGCATTGCGGGCGTAACGATTGAAGATTACCCACGTTTCGGGTATCGGGGTGTAATGCTTGACGTCGGCCGCCATTACATGCCTGTTTCTTATATCAAGCAGTTGATTGATGAAATGGCTCATTACAAGCTCAATAGATTACACTGGCACCTGACCGAGGACCAAGGATGGCGATTAGAGATTAAGAAATATCCTAAACTGACTCAGATCGGCTCTGTACGAAATGAAACCCTTATTGGCGGTTACAATGACCGAACTCCACAACAGTTTGACGGGATTCCCTACGGTGGATTTTATACCCAGGAAGAAGCCAAAGATATTGTACGGTATGCAGCGGAGCGGCATATCGAGGTTATTCCCGAAATTGAAATGCCTGGCCACTCAACCGCTATACTGGCAGCTTATCCGGAATATGGTTGTACCCCTGGGCCATTTAAAGTGCAAACTACCTGGGGCGTGCATGCCGACGTACTTTGTCCGAAAGAAGAAACCTTCCGTTTTCTGGAAGATGTCCTGACGGAAGTAATGACCATTTTCCCCTCTTCGTATATTCACATTGGTGGTGATGAGTGCCCTAAAGACCGCTGGAAAACCTCAGAATTCTGCCAGAATCTTATGAAAAAAGAAGGCTTGAAAGATGAACACGAATTACAAAGCTGGTTTATTCGTAGGGTTGAGAAATTTGTTAATTCCAAAGGCAAACGCATTATTGGCTGGGACGAAATTCTGGAAGGCGGTTTGGCTCCTGACGCAACTGTAATGAGCTGGCGAGGAGAAGAAGGTGGTATTACCGCCGCCAAACAGAAACACGAGGTAATTATGACTCCAAACAGTTACCTATACCTTGATCATGGCCAAAGCCGTGATCGTAAGCAAGAACCGTTAATAATTGGTGGCTATTTACCGTTAGATAAAGTATATTCCTATAATCCGACGCCAACTTCCTTATCTGCTGACGAGCAAAAATACATTAAGGGCGTTCAGGCTAATTTATGGACTGAATACATTGCCACTCCCAATAAGGCTAACTATATGCTTTTCCCACGGGTTTTGGCTTTATCAGAAGTGGCCTGGTCACCGCTTAGTAAAAAGAATTATACTGATTTCTCCGAGAATCGCTTACCTGAGCATTTATATCGTTTGAGTAAACGTGGCATTACGTATCGTGTCCCAACACCCATTGGTATGCCTAAGGAAGATACCTTACACGGAAAGAATTTTACTGTTACTTTAACTTCGCCCGTAGAAGGAGCCAAAATTTATTACTCTATTGATGGTTATGAACCGAATGAAACAACGGAACTTTATACTAAACCCATTGAGTTGAGTATTCCAGAAAATCGTCGGGTGGACTTAAAAACGATTGTGATTACAGAAGAGGGAAATCGCAGTATCGTTTCTAAAACAACGTTGATAAACGGTACCCCAATACCCGATAAACAATCGAACAAATAATAATAATAAACCCGTATCAAAAAAGGCAGGATTGATTTCTGCCTTTTTTGATACTACCTGTGTTACAACAAGCTTAGTTTTTCGTTTGCGGAGCTGCTAACAATTCGAAGAATTGATCCAGCTTAGGCGTCAGAATAATCTCCGTCCGGCGG
>JASGGE010000144.1:0-9226 GCA_047605205.1 Siphonobacter sp. | reverse complement strand
TTTCTGCTATGGTGCCGAGAGTATTAGTAACCGATGCTGCAAAAGCCATTATCGATCAATTACGTGAACAACACGGCGACTTGCTTTTTCATCAAAGCGGCGGTTGTTGTGATGGGTCATCACCGATGTGTTTTCCGATTGATGATTTTAAAATTGGTAGCCATGATGTGTTACTGGGTACCATTCATGGTTGTAACTTCTGGATGAGTGATTTTCAGTTTGAATACTGGAAACACACGCAACTAACAGTTGATGTGGTTCCTGGGAGGGGGGCCAGCTTTTCAGCTGAGATTCCGTTAGGAGTACGATTTTTAATTCGTTCAAGACTCTTTACTGAAGAAGAATTAAACAATCTGGAGCCTATTCATCAGCTATCATAGTAGATTGATGATTTGTAGAAGAGTATGCTTCTGGCTGTTGTATGGAAATGGTTACGTATTTCACACGAAAACAGTGGTTTCAATACGGTGTAAAATATCCAGAAAGATGTTTTCCAGTGGGATGAATGATAGTCCTATCCCCGGCTTTTCGAGATCTGACTGCACCTGCTTCATGGGCACAAACCGAAGATCAGCTATTTCATCGGCTTGTGGCGTAAACGCTTGAATGGGGAGATTTGTTTTCCAGACAAATACACCGGCAAACTCTCGGTCGTGGAGTTGATTCGTTGTATCATAGCCGTCCATTTTCCAGACATCTACAAAAACTAAATCAGAAGAAGGAATTTTTTGACCTAATTCTTCAGCAACTTCCCGTAAGGCACAAGTGCGATAATTCTCGCCGGCTTGCAAATGGCCTGCTACACACACGTCCCAAAGAGTAGCGAAAAGATCTTTATCAGGATGTCTGAGGTTCAATAGCAGTTCGAAATCTTCATTGATAATCCAGACTTCTGCACTGCGGTGCCAGTCGCCATCCTGATGAACGGCCTGGCGATCTTTGATTTTCCAGAGGGGTAGGTTCTGTTCGTTAACTAGTTCGAAGGCTTCCATAACAGGGGAGAAGGAATATTGCTCAAGTAACCCGAAAGAAAGCAGAAGTATGCAATAAAGCAAGGAGAGTTTTATGGTAACGCTTACTGCGGTTAACATCAGCATCTGGCAATAAGAAACGATCAGATGCCGTCATTTCTAGAGTAATTAACCGTTCACTAAACTTAAAAAGCTATAAACCCACTGCGGGTGCGGGCTACTATTTCGATAAGGTGTCTGATTGTGAAGTCGATGTCATCGGCGGTAGTATAACGCCCCAGACTAAAGCGAATAGAAGCATAGGCAAGGGCATCATCCAGGCCCATTGCTTTCAATACATGCGAAGGGTTAACAGAGGCAGAGGTGCAGGCAGAGCCATTAGAAACAGCAATTTTTGTGAGATTAAGCAATAGAGCTTCGCCGTCTATTTGATTGAAGGCGATATTGCTAACGTGTGGAACTCGTGCGGTGACTGAGCCATTTACGTAGCTACCTGAAATATGTTGCAAAATACCCGATTCCAGTCGATCTCGGAGGCTGCCCAGGGTCTGGTGCTGGATAGGGTTTGCTAGCGAACAGGCTTTCCCGAAACCCACAATGGCGGGTACGTTAAGTGTACCTGAGCGGCGGCCTCGTTCGTGGTTTCCCCCGTGCATTTGAATAGCCAGTGGGGTTTGCTTACGCACGTATAGAGCACCGATGCCTTTAGGGCCATAGAGTTTATGAGCCGATAAACTTAGTAAATCAATACCGTCTGCTGCTACGTAAATGGGTACTTTCCCCACTGCCTGCGTAGCATCGGTGTGAAATAAAATCTGATTTTCGCGACATACACGGGCAATTTCCCGAACAGGCTGAATGACACCCGTTTCGTTATTCACCCACATGACAGACACCAGGGCAGTGTCTGGTCGAATGGCCTTGAAAACTTGTTCAGCAGTAATCAGTCCATCTGAGTCGGGAGCCAGATACGTAAGTTCTGCTCCTGTTTTTTCCAGATGTAAACAAACATCCAATATGGTTTTATGCTCTGTCTGAACGGTGATAATATGGGTTTTCTTAGAAGCTTCAAAAGCTCCTAGCAAGGCCAGATTATTTGATTCGGTTGCTCCGCTGGTGAAGACAATCTCTTTTTCTGTTCCGCCAATCAGGTGAGCTACCTGACGGCGGGCTTCTTCAACGGCCTCCGCTGCTTCCCAGCCATACCTATGTGTACGACTGGCTGCATTTCCAAACTGTTCCGAAAACCAGGGCAACATTGCTTCCAGCACCCTTGAATCTACGGGTGTAGTTGCGTTATAGTCCAGATAAATCGGGTGATCCATAGGAGTTTAGATTTTTCAGTTGGGAGTTTGCCATGGTAGCTGTGCAATGCTGCTCCCCGAAAATTGAATCGAAAACAGAAAATGCTACCGGTTTTTCTCAATCAGATCAACCAGTAAATCCACGTAAAGAGGATCATCGTTGAGGCTTTCTACTAATTGCCAGTGCTTACCCCCATTTGCTTCAAAAAGTTCTTTATATTCTTCTCCGACTTCAATAGTAGTCTCCAGACAATCAGATACAAAGGCTGGGCTGAAAGCTAAAACATTCTTTTTGCCTTGCTTGGCTAGCTCTAAAACTACATCGTCAGTATAGGGCTGAATCCAGGGTGTTTTACCTAGCCGACTTTGAAAACTGGTTTCGTACGTGCCTTCTTTCAAGCCTAGTTCTTTCACTAATAATCGGGTAGTAGCAAAACACTGAGCCCGATAGCAATATTGGTTACCAGCGTGAAGTGTATCACAACAATGGTTTAGCTGACAGATATGCCCACCTGGATCGCCCTTATAAATCTGTCGCTCAGGTACTCCATGATAACTAAAAAGAAAGAAATCAAAGTCATGTTCCTGAAGATATCGCCGGGCTGCATTCGCAAAAAATGTAATGAATTTTGGGTGGTCGAAGAAGGAATTACTAAATGAAATTTCGGGAATAGTTTGCCATTTGGAAACAATTTCCATTACTTTTTCATAAACAGAACCCGTTGTGGCTGAGGCATATTGAGGAAAAAAAGGTATCACAACGATTTTGTGTAACCCTGCTTTCTGAAAGACATCCAGTCCTGCCTGAATACTTGGACTCTGATACCGCATAGCCAGCTTCACTACAAAATCGGGCCCCAGACGCTGCTGAACCATTTTTTCAATGTCTTCACCATAAAACTTCAGTGGCGAACCACGCTCTTCCCATAGTTGCTGATACACTTTCGCCGACTTGGGAGCCCGGAAAGGGGCAATAATTAGATTGACTAAGGCCCAACGATTCAGAAAAGGTATATCAAGTACTCGTCCGTCCATCAAAAATTCCCGAAGGTATCTCCGTACATCGGGTACACTGGGGCTATCAGGCGTTCCCAGGTTTACCAATAATACGCCGGTTTTGGTGGCAGTTTGGGTAGAAATAGATTGTAATTCAGAAACTTGCATGTATAAATTATTAACAGAGCATAGTCGCAACGGCTAATGCTGGTACTTCAGAAAAGGAGAAAACAGCCAGACTATCATTCTAACCTGCAAAAGTCGATAATAGTTTTTGAGTATGGATACAAAAAAACCTGCCGTTTACCTACAAACGACAGGTTTCTACAATGTTCGACTAGAATTTGATCAATCCGAAAGAGTACATCATAAGCACACAATCGAAAATAAATTGGCAGCAATTGTTACGCGGGCTGATGTTTACGTGGCATCGCGGCTTCTACATTAACTCCCAAACCTTGGGCAATCCGCATGCCTAACCCAATATCTGCCCGGAAAAAATGACATAACTGACGGTTAATGATTTCGTCACGTTTGGGGCCATTTACGCTTCCTAATGCTTCTACAATGGTTTCAACTAAATGTGATTTCTGCTCATCATCTAACACTTTGCGGTACAAATCGCCGGGTTGGGTATAATGGTCATTTTCACCTTCATCATTGCGGTCGTACCAGCCGGCTATATTCGAGTCCAATTCCCAGGTGGGTTCTTTATAGCTTTGATCTGCCACAATAGAATCAAATGAGTTTGGGAAGTAATTAGGCTGACGACCGCCGTTTCCATCCATTCGCATCTGACCATCTCGCTGATGGTTGTTCACCGCGAAAGGGCAACGGTTTACGGGAATTTGCTCGTAATTGCCGCCCAAACGATACCGCTGAGCATCTGGATAGGACAATAATCGTCCCTGAAGCATTTTATCCGGTGAATAACCAATACCATCAATGACGTGGGCGGGTGCAAATGCGGCTTGCTCTACATCCTGGAAGTAATTATCCGGGTTTTGATTCAGTTCCAGGACACCTACTTCAATCAGTGGATAATCGGCGTGCGGCCATACTTTTGTTAAATCGAATGGATTCCAGCGATAGGTTTTAGCTTCGGCTTCGGGCATAATCTGAACAGAAAGCTTCCATTTCGGGAAATCGCCATGCTCAATTGCTTGTAATAAATCACGCTGAGCAAAGTCCATATCGTTGCTTTTCATTTCATTCGCTTCGGCTGCTGTGAAGTTTTTAATACCCTGTAAGGTTTTAAAATGAAACTTCACCCAGAACCGTTCATTGTCTTTGTTAATGAACGAGAATGTGTGGCTACCAAAACCATCCATATGGCGGTATCCGTATGGCGTACCCCGATCAGACATTAAAATCAATACCTGATGAAGCGATTCGGGGTTTAGCGACCAGAAATCCCACATCATAGTTGGTGACTTCAGGTTGGTATACGGATCACGTTTCTGAGTATGAATAAAGTCGCTGAACTTCTTCGGATCTTTTACAAAGAATACAGGGGTATTGTTTCCTACTAAGTCCCAGTTACCTTCTTCTGTATAAAATTTTACGGCAAAACCCCGTGGGTCGCGTTCGGTATCTGCTGAGCCTTTTTCGCCTCCTACGGTTGAAAAGCGAAGAAAAACGCGGGTTTCTTTCCCAATCTGATTGAAAACTTTCGCACGGGTATAATTGGTAATATCGTTTGTTACCGTAAAAGTACCGAATGCTCCGGAGCCTTTTGCATGTACGACTCTTTCGGGGATTCGCTCACGATTGAAGTGGGCCATTTTTTCGTGCAGAATGTAATCCTGCAATAACAGGGGTCCACGGGGGCCTATACTTTGACTATTTTCATTCTCAGCGTAGGGACGTCCTGAGGCAGTGGTTAGCTTTTTTTCTTCCATGAGATACGCTCGTTTGAGATTGACAAAACATCTAAAGAGTGGAACAAATGTACAGGCTTTATAATTATAAGAAAAATCAATGTTTTTTATATGTTGATAGTTTAATGTGATGATAAGATAACATTAAGGTGCTATGAATGGTATATAAATAATTGATAATGAGTGTAATATAAAACGAGAAAGGCCGGAGCATTACCTCCGGCCTTTCTCGTTTTATATTACGAAGTAACCCTTAAAGCATCAATAAACGCCAGATACCAGAAATTACAACTAGCAACAGGGCAGCCGGGGTAAGCACTTTCCAACCAAGATACATGAGCTGATCGACCCGCAGGCGAGGGTAGGTCCAGCGTACCCAGATTTGTACGAACATGAGTAAAGCAGATTTCATTAGTAGCCAGGCTATACCGCTCAAATTACCCCAGAGTGTACCGGGTGCCCCTGAGGTCCAATCTGCCAGCCGAACCAAACCCAGGTTGGGAAGAGGGGTATTCCAACTGCCCAGGAAAAGAATGACGCCCAGCATACTTACCAAGAGCATCATGGCATATTCACTTAAGAAAACGAGAGCCCAGCGAAACCCTGAATATTCAGTATGAAAACCGCCTACTAACTCTGATTCTGCTTCGGGTAAATCGAAGGGTGCCCGGTTACATTCTGCCAAAGACGCAATAAAGTAAATGATGAAGGCAATGAAAAACAGAGGCATACGGAAAAGGTTCCAGGTGAGAAAACCACCATTTGCCGTGACATCTAAACCCCAGCTTTTTATACCAAAGAAATAGACGGGTTCGGCTGCATAGATGCCTTGCTGAAAACTAATTTCCTGTAAGTCAAGACTTTGACATATCATCGCTACGCATAACACTACCAGCCCGAGGGGAACTTCGTAGCTAACGATCTGGGCAACGGAACGGATGGCTCCTAGGAGTGAATACTTGTTATTGGATGACCAGCCTGCCATTAAAATTCCCAGAACATCCAGCGAAACAATGGCCATCAGCCAGAAAACTCCAATGGAAGTAGCTGACCCCAGCCAATCAGGACCTAAGGGAATTACCGCAAAACCCATAAAAATAGCAATGAAAATCAGGCAGGGAGCTACCAGAAATAGGCGACGATCGGCGAGTTTAGGAACGATATCTTCTTTTTGGAGAAGCTTTAACAGGTCAGCAAAGAGCTGTAAAAGACCATACGGGCCAACTTCCATTGGGCCAAGGCGATCCTGAATAAAGCCAGAAAGTTTACGTTCAGCGTATACACCCACTACCACACTGGCGAGGGTAAGGGCTAGGCATATTAGTAGAGCAGGAAGCAAATCAAAAAGTAGTTTTCTGGCTGCAAAGCTAACCCGACGGCTCGATTATCGTTAGAATGAATCTAAAAAAGGCCGTACCTTTTTGGAGTACGACCTTTTATTTATCTGAAAAGATTCTTAGAATTCAGCAGAATTTGGAAAACGTGGGAAGGGAATTACATCGCGGATGTTGCCCATACCCGTTATGAAAAGGATTAATCGCTCGAAGCCTAAGCCGAAACCTGAGTGCGGAGCTGAACCAAAGCGACGCGTATCCAGGAACCACTCCATACTTTCTGGCTCGATGCCGACTTCGTGCATACGATTTACTAGTTTTTCCATGTTATCTTCCCGCTGACTTCCCCCAATGATTTCACCAATACCAGGGAAAAGCACGTCCATTGCCCGCACGGTTGGTCCTTTGTCATCAGCATGTTCAACTTCCTGTTTCATATAGAAAGCCTTGATAGCTCGTGGATAATGCGTCAGGATAACCGGTTTTTTGAAATGTTTTTCAACCAGATACCGCTCGTGCTCACTTTGCAAATCAATACCCCATTCTACGGGATACTGGAATTTCTTTTCCTTATGTGGTTTCGATTGAAGTAAGATCTCGATGGCCTGCGTATAGGTTAATCGCTCAAAATCATTACTCAATACAAACTGAAGTTTTTCCAGCAAGGGCATTGGGCTACGCTCATGTTGAGGTTTATTCTTTTCCTCTTCGAGCAGGCGTTTTTCCAGAAAAGCTAAATCATCCGGACAATTATCCAGAGCATACTTAATCACGTACTTGACAAAATCTTCGGCCAGATCCATGTTATCATATAGATCGAAGAAAGCCATTTCTGGCTCAATCATCCAAAACTCTGCCAGGTGGCGGGTAGTGTTTGAATTTTCTGCCCGGAAGGTTGGCCCGAACGTATAAATTTTACCTAAGGCCAGAGCAGCAAGTTCGCCTTCGAGCTGCCCTGATACCGTCAGATTCGTTTCTTTCCCGAAGAAATCTTCTTTCCAGTCTACTGATCCATCTTCAGCTAAAGGCGGATTTTTAGGGTCGAATGTAGTAACCCGGAACATTTCACCAGCACCCTCTGCATCTGAACCTGTAATGATGGGGGAGTTCCAGTAAAAGAAGCCATTGTCGTTAAAATACTTGTGAATGGCATAGCCCAGTGCATGACGTACCCGAAAAATGGCCGAAAATGTATTCGTGCGTGGACGCAGGTGAGCAATCTCCCGAAGGAATTCGAGTGAATGCCGTTTCGGCTGTAATGGATATACTTCAGGATCGGCCGTTCCGTATACTTCAATAGATGTTACTTTTAACTCTACCGTTTGGCCTGCTCCCTGCGAATCGATCAACTCACCCGTTGCAGCAATACAGGAACCCGTCGTAACCAGTTTAAGAATATCGTCAGAAACTACTCCGGCGTCCACTACTGCCTGTAAATTATTTATGGTCGAGCCATCATTAAGAGCAATAAAACTGACGCTTTTGCTCTCACGTTTGGTTCGCACCCAGGCCTGAACCGTAATGGTTTGTCCCACAAAACCGTGGTGACGGAGGTAGTCTTTAACTTGATATTTCATAATAAACTTCGATCAGAGACGGCTCCTTGGGCCGCCTAACACAAATGAATAGGGCTGCAAAATTAGATACTTAGGCGTACTCCCGAAAAAAAATCACGCAATCAGCTAGAAAACAGTTTATAAATTCAAGTTGTAAAGGCAATTTCGTCTCCTAACTTTGTAGAAGTTGACACTTATTCCCTGGCCATTTTGAATACGCGTTTAGCTCGCTTTCTCTCCGTTGCCCTGCATCCGCTCGTGATTCCTACGCTTTTTTTCGGAATCATATTTTATGCAGCCCCTGTCGCAATATCTAATCTGGAGGCTTTCAATAGCCAGCAAAGTATTGACTTCTTTGGGCTAAAGCTTAGCTTTAAATTAGGCCTGTTGTTGCTGATTTTCTTCTTTACGTTTCTGATTCCCAGCTATCTGATATTCGTTTTGTATAAACTGAAAGTACTCAGGAGCCTGACGATGGAGACTCTGACGGACCGGCGAATCCCGTATCTGCTAACGGTTTTACTTTACACCCTATTTTCCTTTGCATCGTTTCGGTACCTGAATCTCTTGCCGCAAATTACAGTAGTAATGGTTGGGGTGACGTTTTCCATTTCCTGCGTAGCATTTATTAGTTTATACTGGCAAATTTCAGCTCATGCTACCGGAGTAGGAGGCCTGTTAGGAGGCTTAACGGCACTAGCAGTACGATTGCAGATTAATGATTTACTGGAGCCGATTCTGCAGTGCATCTTACTGGCGGGCCTTTTGCTCAGTGCCCGCTTATATTTGAATGCTCATACCCCAGCTCAGGTAGTAGCAGGCTTACTGTTAGGGTTAGTAGTCTGTGGAGGGCTAATTTATCTCTTCGTATAAGGATAAGACAAAAAGCCATCCCCGATGAAAAGGATGGCTAGTAAAGCTCCGGTATAGGCAAGAATTACTGCAGTTCGCTTTCTTGCATCTTCTGACGGTAAGCCGCCTTGATGATTTCTTTACGACGAGTGATCGAAGGTTTCTGAAATGCCATACGTGAACGTAGTTCGCGTAAAACACCCGTTTTCTCGAATTTCTTCTTGAAACGTTTGAGAGCTTTATCGATACTTTCGTTTTCTTTAACCTGAACGATAATCATGTTTTATTCGGTATTTTGAATGGTTCTACTCCAAAACAGGACTGCAAATATAG
>JASGGE010000143.1:0-9680 GCA_047605205.1 Siphonobacter sp. | reverse complement strand
CTTTATAAGGCGTTCCATCGGGACGGAATACATCGTGAAACCAAAGTTTTGGTTCGCTGCCGTCAGGTATGGGTTCATCCCAAGCGTAAATAGTGTTTGTTTTTCCCTGAACCAAACCCCAGTTAATGGCTCCCACTTTATACTTTTTGAAAATAGGTAAGCAGGTTTCAAATAGGCTTTTATGCTTGCGAGCCATGTATTCGGTACAAATCAGTGGGCGGCCATATTGTTGCAATTCCTTGATTTGCTTTTCCAGTTCTTCAGGCGTTTTGTAGTTGTGGAAAGTAATAATATCTGAGTTAGCAAACATAAATTCATTCGATAAAGGATGATCATGCCACCATCCGGCGGTAATCGGTTGGCTGGGATTTACCGCCCGTGCCCATTCGAATGTCTTCATCAAAAGGGGCATCACTGCATCATTATAGCCACTATTACTGGGCTCATTAAATAAATCCCAGCCCAAAATCCGGTTATCATTTTTAAAGGTGGTCAGAACACCTTTGATATAGGATTCAAGACCGCCCCAGGTACGGGAATCAAACAGCCGTTTTGTGCCGGGAGCACGCAGCCAACCCGAGTTATGTTTGCCGGGTACTGGCTTTTGCTGAGGCCCCATTTTAGGGTCGTCATTCCAGCAGGAATCAAAAAGCACAAACAGAATTTTGATTTTATGCTTATCCGCAATAGTAAGAAATTCGTTCAATCGTTTTTTGAAGCCTTCGGCATCATTTTCCCACATCAGATTATGCAGAAAAACCCGCATGCAGTTCATTCCAATCCCGGCAGCCCAACCTAACTCACGATCAATCGTTCTGGGGTCCCAGGTTTCAGCCTGCCACATTTCCAGTTCATTGATAGCAGTACTGGGAATGAAATTGGCACCTACCAGCCAGGGTTGCCTGGCGTACCAGGCATTAGCCTTTTTAGCTGACCAACGGCCCGGAAATACGTTGACAGGTTTTGTTTTTTGTGCCTGAGCAGTTGTTAGGAATAAACCTAAAGTCAAGACGGTTAAAAGCGTACGGATCATACTTAATAGAATAAAAATAGAGGTTTAGATCGTTAATAATCAGGTAAAATCAGAAAAGCAAAAACACGTATTAATAAAACATTCAGATAATATAATAACCAACTGCTCGTGCAACCAACCCTACGGTTTGATGGCACCAAGGGAAATTTTCAAGTACTTAGCTGGACAAGTATAATGAAATAAACGAAGTACAGATACTATTTGGTTCAAAGAGTAAATAACTACTTCTGATTTCTAATAAAATAAGTGAGAATTAATAATTGCCTGGTAGTAGAAGATAAGTGGGGGTGTATAGCTTTGTAAGCATTTATTAATAACTTCTTTATTATGCGAAAAACGCTTCTTTTGTTACTTGGCTGTTGTCTCACTTTTTCAGTGTTTGCTCAGAAAACCTCCGGAAATCCGGTATTACCTGGCTGGTATGCCGATCCGGAAGGAGTTATTTTCGGCAAAACCTACTGGATTTACCCGACCTATTCAGCTCCTTATAATCAGCAGATTTTAATGGATGCCTTTTCTTCTAAAGACCTGATTACCTGGCAAAAACATTCCCGGATTATTGATACCTCTGCTGTAAAATGGGCCAAACGGGCGATGTGGGCACCCGCTATTCTTGAGAAAAAAGGAAAATATTACCTCTTTTTTGGGGCGAATGATATTCAGAATAACCAGGAGATTGGTGGTATTGGCGTTGCGGTGGCTTCAAAACCCGAAGGCCCGTTTAAAGATTACCTCAGTAAACCGCTCGTTGATAAGATTCATGAGGGTGCTCAGCCCATTGACCAGTTTGTGTTTAAGGATAGAAACGGTGAATATTATCTGATTTACGGTGGTTGGGGCCACTGTAATATCGCCCATCTGAAAGATGATTTTACGGGCTTTATTCCCTATGAAGATGGCAGTACTTTCAAGGAAATTACTCCTAAAAATTACGTCGAAGGGCCAATCATGTTCATCCGAAAGGGTAAATATTACTTCATGTGGTCAGAAGGGGGCTGGACCGGGCCAAATTATGCCGTTGCGTATGCTATTGCCGATTCTCCTTTTGGACCATTTGAGCGGCAGGGAAAAATTCTTCAGCAAGATCCTGACGTGGCTACCGGAGCCGGGCACCATTCGGTCATTCAAATTCCGGATACTGATGAATGGTATATTATTTATCATCGTCGGCCTTTGGGTGAAACGGATGCCAATCACCGGGTTACCTGTATTGAACGTATGTATTTTGATGAAAACGGCCTGATTAAGCCCGTGAAAATTACTACAGAAGGGGTTGAAAAACGAACACTTAAATAAGCTGGTTTTTGAGTTTCAGGTTTCCGGAAAACCTACAGGAAAGCAGATTAAATTATCCGGACGACTTACGCTGGCGGATCATTTGAAAAGTCAGGGACTTTAAAACAATGTCTGCTCTATTGAAACCTGTTAAAAAGCCTCCCCCGTAAAAACATAAAACCCAGGACCTTCGCGTGTTATGCCCATATCCAGACGCAGGAAAACATCTTTTTTCGGAAGAATTAAATACCGTAATCCGACGCCCCCTGCCCAGCGAATTTCCTTGAATTCTCTTAACATTGGTGCCACCCCACCTACGGCTCCAAAAACAGTTCCCCCCTATACGTTTGCTAAAACCAAAAGGCAACCATCGATACTCTATCTGACTTGCCAGTAAATTATGATCCCGGTAACGCCCCTGATAATACCCTCGCATAATCATGTCACCCCCTAAAAGAGCCATTTGATTAAAAGGTACCTCACCCGAAAAAAGATTTCCGTACAACTGAAACGCTAATACTTCATTTTTACGGATGGGGCGATACAGTCTGGTATCGGAAGTAATGCCATTAAAATGATAATTGCTTCCCCAGGCTTTCCGATAAGCCAGAAATGATAAGTCACTGAAAAAGCCTTTACGCACATTAAGCACATTATGCCGGTTATCGTAAACAAAATCGATACCCAGGCCGACGTTAGTTGAGCCCTGATACCCAACTGGTAAGGGATGAATAACACCTTGATCAGGCTGCTCGAAATGGGCATTGTAAAATTTTTGAAAATCAACCGTAGGGCCAATAAAGAAATTCTTCATAACCTGCCTTACGATTCGTTGCCGAACCAGTAGATAGGTTGCATTAACAATAGCCGGATGGTGTTCAGTTGAATTTGGACCAATGCCAAAATATAGTAATGGAAATTCCTGAAAACGGGTTTTTCCTAAAATAAACCACTTATCCTTATCGGCATAAATCGCATTGTCAAACCAAAGCCCATACTGCTTATGCAGCGTAATGAATGTAAATGCGTTTACCTCACTCATGCGATTTAGAGTATCTCCTTTGGCATGATACAGTAACATCGACGAAAAGCCAAATTCAATGCTGGTTTCGGGTGCATAACCTAAGGTTGGATATATCCGAAAGCTAGGCTTACTGGCAGAGGTGGTATCACTAATTAACTTTGAAATAATTCGTCCGACAACGGTTTTCCGATGTTGAGCGTAGGAGGTTTGTATAGCTAGTACGATCAGTAAAAAAAAGGATACTCGATTCATGAAAACAGATTGGTATTAGGTAATGAAGTAATACTCATGTCTAAAAGTAATTCCAAACAACAAATCATGAATCGAATGAGCTTATTTCTGGGAAGGATTTCGCTCTTTAGCCAGTAATTATTTCTCAATCGTCTTGCTAATACGGTCAGTACGCGTCTTTTCCTGTTTAGCGGTTAATGGTTTGATTAGTTAAGATAAGCCCATTTACATAGCGGGGTATTTTTAATAAGCATCAAGTTTCAAAAGATAATGCAAGGCCTTTTTGAAACTTGATTTGTGGAATTTTGGGAAGGTTTTAATGCGAATGAAAATCCCCATTCGCATTAAAACGATGAATATATAATTAAGCTATTGAATATTTCCGGAGGCAGGAGAAGAACCGTTTTTATTCTTTTTAAAAAAGCGTTTAGGTTTTTTCTCATTCGTAGCAGAGCCAGTGATTTTTGAATCATGTGAAGGCTTGACTTTACGCGTATTGCTTTTTTTCGGAATCCATTCTGGTGCAGTTCCTAATCCCAGGCTTTCGGTAATGGCTTGTTTTTCAAGGTGTTTTTCCAGCAGACGTTCAATGCGTAACACCCGATGCTGATCCTGTTCATTGATAAACGTAATGGCAGTGCCTTTAGCGGCAGCTCGAGCCGTTCGGCCAATTCGGTGGACGTAATCTTCAGGATCGCGGGGAACATCAAAGTTGACCACGTGGCTTAAGTTATCAATATCAATTCCGCGAGATAATACGTCGGTTGCTACAAGAATGGGGAATTGCCGGTTTTTAAAGTCCCGCAGGATGGTTTCACGCTCAGCCTGTTCTGAATCAGATGAAATGCCCCGGGCATCCCACTTCATTTTTTTGAGGGCTCTTACAATACTGTTTACTTCTGATTTTCGGGAAGTAAATAAAACCATACTGGGGTTTTCCATTGCGTTCATCAAGTGGATTAGCAAGGGTATTTTCTGCTGGTCGCTGGCGAGATAAAATTGTTGATCAATCCCCTCGGCTGGTTTTGATACGGCCAGATTAATTTCAGCCGGATGGTGCAAAATCTTTTTGGATAACTCCCGGATTTTAGCGGGCATAGTTGCTGAAAAGAGCAGGGTTTGGCGTTGGGCGGGAATATGCTTGAGGATATTCATAATATCACTCACAAAACCCATATCAAGCATCCGGTCGGCCTCATCCAGAACGAGAAATCTTAATTCGTTAAAGCGAACATAGCCTAATTGTAAATGAGCAATTAACCGGCCCGGTGTGGCAATAATTACGTCTGCACCCTGGGTTAATGCCTTTTTTTGCTGCTCCCATTCGGGGCCTTTATTCCCGCCGTAAATGGCAATGCTGGTGATGCCCAGATAATATCCCAGTCCCTGAACCTGTTCGTCAATCTGTTGAGCCAATTCCCGGGTTGGTACTAAAATCAGCGTGCTGGTTTGTCCCTTTGGAACTTCAGGTATGCGGTCCAGAATGGGAATTAAATAAGCAGCGGTTTTGCCGGTACCTGTTTGAGCACAGGCAAGTAAATCGGTTCCCTGAAGAATTTTCGGGATAGCCATTTCCTGGATGGGAGTGGCCCGCTGGAAATTCATGGATTCAACGGCGTCCAGCGTATCGTTGTGAAGATCAAATTCGTGAAAATGCAAATCAGTATTCGTTTAAATATTCATGCGTTTCTGTGAAAGAAACACGTGTGGGGTATTTTCCTGAGAATGAGCTACCAAGCATAGTGAGGTAACGGAGGTAAAATGGTTATGTAAGCAAATAAAGCATAAAATTATTCTTGAACAAGCAATGGCCCGAATACCTGTGTCTGGAAAGGCTTCATACGGTTAAAAGTCTTTACTCTCCAAAAAATAACCATCTTTGTGGAAAATTTTTCATGAAATTGTTCAGCCAGTCAGTAATTTTATACCTTAACTCTTCTGAAAATGAGTAAGAATGATTTCCTGTTCTTCTGGTTTTGAAAGGTCTTCTAGAACTGGTTACCCGATTTTTTTTAAAAAATCAGATCAGACACCATGGCCTGATCTGATGGAACGCTCCCCATTATGTGGAAATCATTTGCCCACTGGATTCTCAGTAATAGGATTATTTGTTTGTTTACCCTGGTTGTATTGGTCGGCCTGATGGGTTTTCTTGGTACCCGCCTGCAACTTTCCTATCAAATTGCCCGCGTGTTACCTTTATCCGATTCAACACAAGTTGAATATGAACGGTTTAAAGAACGTTTCGGTGCGGATGGTACTCTTATGGTCATTGGCTGGAAAAATCCACGCTGGTTTGATTTGAAAATATATCAGGCCTGGTATGATCTAAGTAATGAACTGAAAGGGATGAACGGAGTGAAAGAAACCCTCTCGACGGCCCGGCTTTACAACCTGACTAAAAATGATTCGGGTTTTGTGATGCAACCTTTGCTAACCCACCGGCCCAATTCACAGGCAGAGGCAGATACGCTGGAAAAACAGGTTTTAAATCTTCCTTTTTACGAAGGGCTAATCTACAACCCTCAAACGAAGGCTAATTTAATGGCGATTACCTTCAACGAAAAAGTATTAAATTCAAAGGAACGTATCGCTATTGTTGAAAACATCCGCCAAAAAGGAAAAGTATTCACTGAAAAAACGGGGATAGAACTTCATTATTCAGGTATGCCTGCTATCAGGACGGAAGTAATGAAAAAGGTATCCCACGAGATGACCCTTTTTCTGGCACTTGCCGCCGCTGTAACGGGGTTAATGGTATGGCTGTTATTCCGTTCCTGGCGAATTGTGCTAATATCTCTGCTGGTTGTTGGCATGGGCGTTTGTGTTACGCTGGGAACACTGGCTTTATTCGGTTACGAGATCACAATGCTGACAGGCATGTTGCCTCCACTTCTAATGGTAATTGGGGTGCCTAACTGCGTTTTTCTGGTAAATCATTATCAGGATGAACTCAGAGAACATGGTAATCAGCAACGGGCTCTCGAAAACATCATACGAAAAGTTGGGATCTCTGCCTTATTAGCAAACGTAACCACTGCAATTGGGTTTGGCGTGTTTTACTTTACAAATAGCCGCTTGCTGATGGAATTTGGTGTAGTAGCAGCTATTTGTATTTTGGCAGTATATGCTATTTCAATGGTAATGGTGCCCGTTTTACTGAGCTACATGCCCGCGATGGTTGAGAAGGAAAGCGAAAGCAAATGGATGCCTTTATTAAGTAAAATTGATTTTTGGGTAAGAAATCGCCGCAGCAGCATTTACATTACTATTCTGATCGTTACGCTGATTGCCGGAGCAGGTCTGTATTTTGTCAATGTACAGGGTTACGTAGTTGATGATTTACCCCAAAATGATCCTGTTTATACGGATCTCCGGTTTTTTGAAAAAGAATTTCAGGGAGCTCTGCCCATGGAGGTTTCAATTGATACCGGGCATCCAAACGGTGTATTTGATGAAGGCGGACGGACTTTGTACAAAATTAGATCCTTAGAACGAATCATTTCCCAATACCCGGATTTTTCAAAAGGTCGCTCGGTTGTAGACGGTATTCGTTATGTGTATCAGGCTTACCGGGGTGGGAAGTCAAGATTTTTTGTTTTACTACCCTTGCTGGAACTTCAAAAACTGGCGGATCATCTGCCTGATTCTGGCGGACAATCGGCTCTTTTAAAGACCTATCTTGATTCTACTCGCCGGTATACCCGAGTCAGTTATCAGATGGCAGATGTAGGCTCGCACCGGATTAAAGAAGTCATGACCAGTTTACAGCCTCGTATTGACTCTATTTTTGCCTCTTCGGGTGATAAGGTACATTTGACGGGGCATAGTCTGGTTTTCCTGAAAAGTAATGATTACCTGCTTGGTAATTTATATGAAAGCCTGGGCATAGCCATTTTATTGATTGCACTGGTTGGGATGATCCTTTTTCGATCTGTACCAATTATTCTGCTTTCAAAATTACCATGTTTGATCCCCCTGCTCGTAACGGCTGGTATAATGGGATATACAGGTATACCTTTCAAACCCTCTACCATTCTGGTTTTTAGTATAGCCTTCGGCCTTTCGTCGGACGGAACCGTTTACTTTTTAACGAGTTATCGTCGTTTTCTGGGTAATGGTATGGAACCTTACATGGCCATCTCTGCTGCCATCCGGGAAACGGGCGTCAGTTTAATTCATACCGCTCTGATTCTGGCGGGGGGCTTCGCTGTATTTGCTTTTTCAAGCTTTGGCGGAACCGCTGCACTAGGCATTCTGGTATCAACTACAGTATTAATGGCTTGCATTACCAATCTAGTATTATTGCCCGCTCTGATGCTGAGTTTGAAACGGTATCAAGTTTAAAATTGTGCATCCCAATAAAACCAAAGAGGCAACCCATAATCAGGTTGCCTCTTTGGTTTATAAATTCAAAGATTGTGATTATAAAATTATACTTCCAATTCACCGCCTACATTCTCAAAGACAATTTCGTCTTTGTCATTTAAACTCATCAGAATGACCGAGTCACGGCCGACGGTTCCTGCAAGAATGTCTTTTGAAAGTGCATTCAGAATGCGTTTTTGAAGGACTCGTTTTAGGGGCCGGGCTCCAAAGGCAGGTTCATACCCTTCTTCGGCTATTTTTCCCAGGGCTTCGTCTGTGGCTTCGAGCGTAATACCTTGTTCATGTAAACGACTCTTAATTTGTTTGAACTGAATCGTTACAATCTTACGAATGTTCTTGCTATTCAAAGGCTCAAACAGAACAATTTCATCGATACGGTTCAGGAACTCAGGACGTACACTGGCTTTCAGCAGATCCATTACTGAATTCTTGGCTTCTTCCACAATTAAAGTATGGTTCCAGCCT
This sequence comes from Siphonobacter sp., assembly GCA_047605205.1. Lineage (GTDB taxonomy): Bacteria > Bacteroidota > Bacteroidia > Cytophagales > Spirosomataceae > Siphonobacter. The sequence goes on along the minus strand of JASGGE010000143.1, from coordinate 1,263 downwards.
TCGTCTTCAGCAAACTTATCCATAATGATCTGACTCCCAATGTTAGAAGTCATGATGATAATAGTATTCTTAAAGTTGGCAATCCGCCCTTTATTGTCGGTCAATCGCCCATCATCCAAGACCTGGAGCATAATATTCCATACATCCGGGTGAGCTTTTTCAATCTCATCGAGTAACACAACGGAATATGGTTTCCGGCGAACGGCTTCGGTCAGTTGTCCTCCTTCATCATAACCCACATATCCCGGAGGAGCACCTACCAGACGACTTACGGTGTGCCGTTCCTGATATTCACTCATATCAATCCGGATGAGAGCATTCTCATCGTTGAACAGGTAATCGGCCAGGGTTTTGGCCAATTCTGTTTTTCCAACACCCGTTGGCCCTAAGAACAGAAAGCTACCAATCGGGCGTTTGGGGTCTTGCATACCAGCCCGGCTCCGGCGTACGGCATCGGCAACTGCTTCAATGGCTTCGTCCTGACCAGCAACGCGTTTATGCAATTCTTTTTCCAGGCCAAGTAGTTTTTCCCGTTCAGACTGAATCATTTTCGAAACAGGTATGCCCGTCCATTTTGCCACTACTTCTGCAATGTCTTCAGAGGTTACCTCTTCTTTCAGCATAGTGGCATTGTTAGTATTGTCGGGGCCCTGTAATGCATCAAGGCGTTTCTGAGCTTCAGGAATATGACCATACCGAATTTCGGCTACTTTTCCATAATCACCCGAACGCTCGGCCTGATCAGCTTCCAGTTTTAACTGATCGAGTTGTTCTTTTAAGGTGCGGACTTCGTTAATCGATTGTTTTTCAGCTTCCCAATGAGCTTTTAATTCATTTCGCTGTTCGCTTAAATCAGCAATTTCCTTACTGAGTGAGGTTTCTTTTTCTTTATTATTTTCCCGACGAATGGCTTCCCGTTCAATTTCGAGTTGCATAATCCGACGGTTCAATTCGTCTAATGCTTCAGGAACGGAATCCATCTCTATACGCAGTTTTGCGGCGGCTTCATCCATTAAGTCAATGGCTTTATCGGGCAAAAAGCGATCTGAAATGTAACGGCTGGATAATTCTACGGCCGCAATAACGGCGTCGTCCTGAATCCGAACACCGTGGTGAAGCTCATATTTTTCTTTGATACCCCGTAAAATCGAAATCGCATCGGCTTCATCGGGTTCGTCGACTATAACTGCCTGGAACCGACGTTCAAGGGCTTTGTCTTTCTCAATGTACTTTTGGTATTCTTTCAGTGTCGTGGCACCGATG
>JASGGE010000142.1:0-9692 GCA_047605205.1 Siphonobacter sp. | reverse complement strand
GTGCTCATTACCAGAATGCCTCCCGTTTGTGCCATCGCTTCAATTTGCAAAACACCGGGCATCACGGGATTATTGGGGAAATGACCCATGAAATAGGGTTCATTCATGGTTACATTTTTCACTCCAACCACACTATTTTCATCCATATAAATGATTTTATCAATTAACTGGAATGGATAACGGTGGGCTAGCAAATTGGAAATCTGCTTAATGTCCATGACCGGAGTAATCTTCGGATCATAGGTTGGAATGGCTGGTTTCTGAGAGTCGAGCATTAACTTCTTGATTTTTTTAGCCAACGCTACGTTAGCGGCATGACCAGGACGAGCCGCCAGGATTTGAGCCTTCAATGGCCTACCTACCAGAGCCAGGTCGCCAATTACGTCCAGCAGCTTATGGCGAGCTGGTTCATTGGCATAGTGCAGGTCGATATTATTTAAAATGCCTTTTCCCGGAACTACACTTACGCGTGGTTTGCCTAATAAAGTAGACAAGTGGTCCAACTCACCATCTTCAAATTCCCGATCGACGATAACAATGGCATTGGAAAGGTCACCACCTTTAATCAGGTTTGCCTTAAAGAGAGCTTCCAGCTCGTGTAAAAAGCAAAACGTACGACTTTTTGAAATCTCCTGTTTGAACAGGGAAATATCATTAAGGGTAGCGTGCTGGCTGCTTAATACTTTCGAATTGTAATCTACCATTACCGTTACCCGGTAATCGTTCAGGGGAAGGGCCGCGAGTTCTACATCACGGTCTTTGTCCCGATACTGAACTTCAGTAGGTACTTCGAAGTAATTACGCTGAAAATTTTGCTCTTCCAGACCGGCATCTTCCAGGGCTTCTACGAAGAAAATGGAAGAACCATCCATGATAGGAGGTTCAGGGCCGTCTAACTGAATGAGGCAGTTATCAATTTGTAATCCAACCAAAGCGGCTAGCGTATGCTCAACAGTATGAACACGGGCTCCGTTTTGTTCAAGCGTAGTACCGCGAGAAACGTCTACAACATTATCAACGTCGGCATCAACAATGGGTTGGCCAGGTAAGTCAACGCGTTGGAATTTATAACCGTGATTAGCCGGAGCCGGTACGAAAGTCATCGTAGCCACAACTCCAGTATGTAAACCTACACCCGATACGGTAACGGGTTTCTGAATGGTATGCTGTTTTAGGTTCATCTTGGATGAACAGTTACCGCTTAATCGCCTAGTTAGGGTTGTTTGTCTTTACCAGGAGACGTATGGGTACTTTACGTCGATGAAAGACATCCCAACCAGAGCGTAACGGATAACTGTTGACGCTAGCTATTAGCGGGCAAAGATAATTCTTTCAGGAGTTTTTCCAGTTCTCGTACTCGCTTTTCCAGTTCGGGAAGGCGTCGGGCTACTGCCTGAGACTTAAGATTTTCCCGGTTTTCATAGGCCGGAGAGCCCGTTAGGATTAAACCTTCTTTTTCATAATTTTTTGAAACACCCGACTGGGCCGTAACAATAGTACGATTGGGGATGCGAAGATGCCCCACAATGCCTACCTGCCCGGCAATCACACAGTAATCTCCAATCTTGGTGGATCCAGAAATCCCCGTTTGGGCAGCAATAACGGTATGACGCCCAATTTCAACATTATGGGCAATCTGAATCAGGTTGTCAATCTTGGCTCCTTGCCGGATGATGGTGGAATCTTCGGGCATAGTGGCACAGTCAATTGACGTGTTGGCTCCGATGGATACTTCGTCTTCAATCACAACATTCCCTAATTGAGGTATTGTTTTGTAGGAACCATCGGGTTGAGGAGCAAACCCGAATCCGTCTGAACCAATAACGGTATTTGCATGAATGGTGCATTGTGACCCGACCCGACATTTATCGTATATTTTTACGCCGGAGTACAAAATGGTGTTGTCCCCGATGGTAACGTAGTCTCCAATGTAAACTTGTGGATAAATCTTAACGTTTTTTCCAATCCGGCAGTTTTTTCCGATGCTTGAAAACACGCCACGGTAGATTCCTTCACCAATTTCTGTGTTTTCACCTACGTATGAAGGCTCTTCTACCCCTGTTCTGCTAAAGGATAGAGCGTTATGGTATGTTTCCAGTAATTTTGTGAAAGCAGAATAGGCATTGTCGACCAAAATAAGCGTAGGCTTATATTCTTTTTTAGGTACAAAGGTACGGTCGACAATAACTGCTGACGCAGACGTAGTGTACAAATAAGGCTCGTACTTCAGGTTAGACAAAAAACTGATGGCCCCCTCAGTACCTTCCTCAATTTTGGCCAAACGATTTACCTTTTGATCGGACGGGCCTTTAACCTCTCCGCCCAATAACTGGGCCACCTGTGCAATTGTAAACTCCATGGAGTAAGTAGCAAACGACGGTTTGGATTACAGTTCGAATTAGTTTGGATTCTCTTAGTAAAATACAATAAATCGGCCTGTAAACCGGGTTTTTTACCGCAAAGATACAAGAGTTATTCAAGTAGTAAAAAAGCACCTTCATAAAGCCTGATAAAAATCAGAGGCAAACCCGGGATTATAGGTTTGTTAATAGCTTTTTTATCGACTAAGATTTAGATTTTACAGAAAGGTTTAGAGTAGAAATAAATATTCTGAGGTACGGTATGGGTTGAGGCTTTAACGCTGTATGGCGTAGGCAATATAGAACTTACGTACAATCTGACTCAGGGCTTTAATAGTCGGTAAATCAGAGGCTTCACTGACGTCCACTACACCACGGTCTTTCATGAGAATCCGGATGGGCTGGCGTTTAGACAGATAGGCAGCATTAGACGTTTCACCACTAACGACCAGATAGGAGAGGTCGTCTTCAGTAACCCCGGGAAACTGCCGAACCTGTTGCGTAAAGCTTTCCAGGGTTTCAGCAGAAGGAGGGGTATCGAAGAAGCGGATTTTGTATAATTTTCGGTCCAGCAACATTTGCGACAGGTGTGATAAGAGGTGATCCGGATGATTGACCCAAAGTTTAATACAGGCCCATATATCGGTATCGTCCAATTTGGTAAATGCATTTAAATAAGCCGGGTTTTCAGAGAAGTCCTTTAAAGAGGGTTCATTAAGAAGAAAGAACTCAAAGGCAGGGGTCGTAAAAACGGCCTGACCACCATGAACCAGCTCGCGTGCTCGCCGAATCAGCTGGACGAGCATCGTCTCGGCACAGATAGCTGTTTTATGCAGATAGACCTGCCAGTACATGAGCCGTCGGGCGGTCAGGAAATTTTCGATGGAATAGACGCCTTTCTGCTCTACTACCAACTGATTATCTACCACATCCAGGAGTTTCACGATTCGTTCAGAACCAATGCTTGCTTCTGTAACGCCCGTAAAAAAGCAGTCACGGTTCAGGTAATCCAGCCGGTCAATATCCAGTTGGCTCGAAATAAGATCGTAAAAAAAAGAACGATGGTATTCCCCCGAAAACATTTTGATTGCCAGATCCAGAGCTCCATTAAATTGCTGATTGAGCTCATGCATGAGCAGCAGCGAAATACGCTCATGTGGTACATGGTGTAGGAGCGTATGCTCTAAGACATGCGAAAACGGGCCGTGCCCAATATCATGAAGGAGAATGGCAATTTGCACGGCTTCAAATTCTTCATCGGAAATAGTATGGCCTTTACTTTTTAATGTATTGATGGCTTCCGCCATTAGGTGCATTGCTCCGAGGGCGTGATGAAAACGCGTATGTAAAGCTCCCGGGTAGACATATTCAGCCATACCTAATTGTTTGATACGCCTGAGCCGCTGAAAGTAGGGGTGTTCAATCAGATCAAAAATGAGGTGCCCGGGAATGGTAATAAAGCCATAAACGGGGTCGTTCAATACTTTTTTCTTATTCATACAGCAATACAGAGCGATTGAGGCCCGCTTAAAACGAAAGTAGGAACGTATTTTTATGCGTTCCTACTTCTTCGTCAGAAAAATTTAGATTAGTTATTTGGCGAGCCAGAGCGGTTCTGCATACGGCGAGTCCGCTGTTCGTCGCGATATTTCGCATATTGTTTCAACTGATCGTCCGTTAAGATGGATTTCAGTTTCGTTTCATAATCTGTTTGCAGGGCTTGCATTTTTTTCCGGTCTGGCTGGCCCCCATCTGCCCGGAGGGCTTCCTGCTTCTGAACACGGTCTAGCGTAATCGCTTGCAGTTTGGTGGTTTGCTCAGCCGTCAGCGAAAGATGTTTGCTAAGCTGTTCGGTCTGACCTTGGGCCCGTTCTTCCGGCGTACGCGTATTCTGGGCGAAAGAGAGCGTTGCTGATAATAGGAAAACTCCCAGAAATAAAATGATTTTTTGCATGACTTTTCAGGTTAACATTCAGGTAGTTAGGAGATGAAATCAGTGAATAGGTTTAATACAGGATTGCAAAAAGCCCTAAAAAGGTGTAAACTTGCGGCTCAATTCGGTGAATCATCGCTGAAGGGCCCTTAGCTCAGGGGTTAGAGCAGTTGACTCATAATCAATTGGTCGTAGGTTCGATCCCTACAGGGCCCACTTGAAAATCGGGCACTTGGCATGAATTTGCTGAGTGCTTTTTTACTTGATTCGCCAGCAAACCCGCCAACATCTTTCCAAAAATACCTTTCCAAACCCCTCAAAATGGCCTCAAGTGCAAATCATTTTTATCATTAATATCTTTTTTTCTGTTACGAAAATATATCTATTAATAGTATTCTCTTCTGCACTTCTAGGAAGAAATAATACATATAATAGACTGACAATAAGCTAATTGGCCTTTTGAGTCAGCAAAAAAAATAGTGCAAAACGGATCCTAGTAAGTACAGAATGAAAGCCTTTGATTATCCTTTAGACAAGTTTTTACAAAATTTATCAAGGAAATATTGATAAAACGATGGTATATACCTTGTGGCTATATGTAAAGATTTGTAGCGTAATTTTGCTATTCTTGTATTAGATACGTGAAAACATAACTGCATGGCTTGGGATCAACCGGACAAAGCTTACAACTCGTTGCCTACGCTACCACCTAAAGTTGAAGTAGAAACACCAGCTGTATTAAAGAAAGCTATATTAGCTAATCGCTATCTGGCTGAATTAAAGGGATCTTGTTTAAGATTACCCAAGCCCGAATTTTACTTAATACCATTGTTCTGCAAGAAAGTAAGGATAGTTCAGCCATAGAGAATATAGTAACTACTCAAGATGCTTTATATCAAGCAATTATTAATCCTGCTGATCGTATACCTTCTGAAGTGAAGGAGGTTTTGCGATATCGCGAAGCTATTTACAGTGGCATTGAAGAACTGCGAAGTTACGGCGTATTTAGGGCAATGCTTACCGTAAAAATAATGCAACGATTAAGGGGAATAATGGCTGGGTACCGGCTACTTCCTGGAACAACGCTTTCTAATCCAGTAAGCCGCAAGGTTATATATACTCCCCCAGAGCCAACTTTTATTGCCGACAAAATGACTGAATGGGAAGCGTTTGTGAATTTAAATGATCAGTATGATCATCTTGTGAAAATGGCTCTCATGCATTATCAGTTTGAAGCCATACATCCTTTTAGTGATGGCAATGGTAGAACTGGTCGTGTACTAAACGTACTGTACATGATGCAAGAGAACTTATTAACTCAGCCTATTCTCTACCATAGTTCTTATATTATTCAACACAAATCAGAGTATTATCGCACATTACGAGAAGTGACAGAGTTTGATAGGTGGGAACCCCGGATATTATTTATGTTAGATGCAGTAGCCGAAACCTCGCAACGTACCTTGAAATTTATTGACCAAATGCTTTCTTTGAAAGAAGAAACCCTGTTGATTATAAAAGAATTATCTCAGAAACTACCTGCTTATGAGCTTAATGAGTTGCTCTTTAGTTTTCCTTATGTTAAAATTAAGACCTTAACTGATGCGGGCTTGGGTACCAGACCAACGGTAAGCGGATACTTAGAACAGCTTGTTAAACAAGGAGTATTGGAAGGAATGCGTGTAGGAAGAGAGAATTACTATATTAATCATCGTCTAATGGACCTCTTGATAAGAGGGCAATAGTTTAAGATTTATATGTAAAGATTTTGTATGAAATCTTTACATATTGGAAAAATGTGTAAAAAATCTTTACATATTCACGGGATATAGCAAGATAGTTGCTCAAATGTTTCCATATCTTTCCAATGTATAAAAAATCTTTACATATCTTATTATACTATAAAGATTCCTTCCCAAATGGTTCTCTCTATAAACATTTAGTGCTAGTATCTGAAAAATACCGAATTCTATTGGGTCATTAACTAATTGAAAAAAGAACTATTGTGGAAATAGACCAGTAGGTATAAAATAATATCGGCTACTTTCGCATTTCATCCTTAGAGTAGCGTTTAATAGTACTAAACATACCTACAGGCATGTCTTTACCATACTTGAAAATAGATTCTAATCCAAAGAAGCTAATTAACCGATTATCAATGTATTCGAAATCTGTAGTGGATTTGAGAAATCCAATTTTCTTCAATGCATTAAGATCAAAATTACGTATGATGAAATTAGCCTTGGGAGCAACGTTAAGCTGACCAACAAACTCGGGTTTCAGAGAGGCTACGTATGTTTCAGCCATTTCCTTAACGTCAACACCAAGAGATTGACAAATCTTAAGTACAGAGAAGAGATCAACTTTCTGAGTCTCTCCATCTATAATCCGGCCAAGTGTATTGAACGGAATGTCTACAACTCATGATCGCTACTAATTCCTAGCTGCTGCTGCTTCTGAGTTACTATATCCCGAAAATTTAGTGGTTGATCGGATGCTAGTAACTTGTATATATCATTGAGAAATGCATCCTGATCTGACATATTTTTCATTTTTTGGAGAATTTTTGTGTTTGTTTAGGAATGGCTAATAAACACTTAACCAACAGGGATGTAATGATTATTGCTATATTAATCACTTGAAAATCAAAATCTTGTATAGAATTCGTAAGTGGCTGATTTTGTTGATTACCTAAATGCTCATCTAATGTTATGGTATTTTGTTTACCTGGATAGGGGAGTTAATCACATAAAAAAGACGAGTCGTGTCACGATTCGTCTTTTTGTTGGGGATAATTAGTTATGTTATTGCAAAGCAAGCTTGGTACATTGCCCATTCACGATGGTCATGGTTGTTTGCCACACTTCGCCACTTTGGGCTTTTGCCGATATATTGTAAACGCCTGCTGGTCTGGTAAACGTTACGTATCCGGTGTCTCCACAAGTAGGAACCGTTGATCCGTCGTAGACGGTTATGTTTCCTTCTGTTGTTCCGTTCACGCTGACAGAAACATAGCTCTTTACATTATTCAGCAAGTATACTATGCCACTGCCCGTTGTGGGAATGGTGTCAATAAATGCATTTTTACTAATACTAGCTTGTCCACCGGTACCGGTTGCTACTAATGTAATTATGTAAGAACCGTTATTTTTGTAAGTATAATGTATATCACTACCGACGGCACTCCCTCCATCTCCGAAACTCCACTGATAAGTTGAAGCGTTAGATGACTTACTAATGACACGTACTTGTCCGTTTCCTACATACTGTAAGTCAAAATCAGCTGTTGGTTTAGGAATGGACGTCTTAATTGTAATCGTTTCAGAATATGAGGCTGAACCTCCTTTTCCCATTGCTGTTAGCGTTACTGTATAGGTACCTCCTTTTTGAAAAGTGTTTCTAGGATTCTTCTCTGTTGACTTATTGCCATCACCAAACTCCCAGGCATATGAATCGGCTAATTGAGATTGGTTAATAAATGTAACTTCGCAGGGGCCTTCGCAATTATTATTAGCGAACGTGAAAGATGCTATGGGTGGGTCATAATGCTTTTTACATCCCAACGTGATTAAAAGAACATATAGAAACAGAGTAATAGAACGCATGATAGAAAGTTTTTTTAATAGGCATGCATAGATAGTTTAAATGGGTATCTTCTGCAAATAAATTAAGTATATATGACAAAAACCGACCTTAAAGCCGGTTTTTGTCATAGTACTTCAAAAACGCTCATCACAGGAGTAATGTCTATTTCAAAATCATCAAAGTCTGGGTTTTCAGAGCAGAATCTCCGGGTCTGCCTGATTCCAGGCAATCCATCACATGTTAATGGTAAGAAAACTCTGTAGATGACCTTTTACAATGGGTTAACGAAGAGATACTGAATAGGACGGGTACCTCAACTTGAGAGTATGCATACGTATCCAGCTTCTTCAGGTAATGGTTACGGTGATGGTTTGAAAGGCGGGTTTTAAACCGCCTGTAACTTATAAAAAGGCCTGTAGGGAACCACTTTCTTGCAGGCGAAACCCTTTTTCGGTGAGTTGTACCGTCAGAGCTTCATGAATAGGATCATGATCAGAAACAAGTATCCAATGCTGGGTGGCTGCCTGCTGTAAAAACTGTTCCTTTTCAGTCATACTTTGAAGAGGCCGAACGTCATAGCTCATCAGGTAGTTAACGGGAATATGAGCAGAGGTGGGCACGAGGTCGGCAGTAAAGACAACCGTCTGATCTCCCAATTTAATTTTGGGTAATAGCATTTTCTCGGTATGCCCATCCATTACGAGTAACTCAATGGCCGGCCCGAAGGGGTCGGTTACTTCATCCACAAACTGTAATTGCCCGGATTCAACAATAGGGAGTAGGTTTTCAGCTAAAAACGTTGCTTTTTCACGAGCATTGGGTTGCATGGCCCATTGCCAATGCCCTGAGTGAGCCCAATAACGAGCGTTGGGAAAGGTTAACTCATATCCATCCCGACGGCCATTCCACTGTACGGCACCGCCGCAATGATCGAAGTGCAAATGACTGGGCAATACATCCGTAATTTCATTAGGTGAAAAGCCAGCTTTCGCAATTGATTTAACCAGATCACCCTCGCCATGGCGGTAATAGAAGCCTTGCCAACGGGCATCTTGTTTGTTACCCATTCCGCAGTCCACTAAAATGAGGCGATCACTGGTTTCAATCAGCAAACACCGCATTGCTAATGGAATGTGGTTGTTTTCGTCGGCGGGGATAAGTTTTTGCCAGAGAACTTTAGGCACTACCCCAAACATGGCTCCGCCGTCTAATTTAAAATGTCCGGCGTCAATGGTATGTAATTTCAAAGTGGTCAGAAGTTTAAAAACGGTCTGACAAAAGTATCATTTCTAATAAACCGGCAAGTAGCTGGTAGGTTTAATTGATAATTAATATTGAGCTATATTTTTGATTATGAGATAATTGTGATATTTATTTATTTTTGTTCATCCGAATTACTTTGGAAATTACGGACTAACGCTGATCTTTCAGACCAGAATATTTTTTATCAATTAAACTACCATTCCAGATGAAAAAAATATTAATGTTATCGATGCTACTGCTGGGTAATATTTACGTAAGCCAGGCACAGGCACCAGTGGAAGAAAAAGCTAAAAAAGAAACTAAAAAGGCGAAGGATAAAGCTGATAAAAAAACCAAGAAAGCCAAGGCAGATGCAACCGAAGAAACAGAGAAAGTCAGCAAAAAAACCAAGAAGGCCAAGGCAGATGCAACCGAAGAAACAGAGAAAGTCAGTAAAAAAACCACGAAAGCCAAGGCAGATGTAACCGAAGAAGCAGAGAAGGCCAGTAAAAAAACCAAGAAGGCCAAGGCAGACGTAACCGAAGAAACAGAGAAAGCCAGCAAAAAAACCA
>JASGGE010000141.1:0-9698 GCA_047605205.1 Siphonobacter sp. | reverse complement strand
CTCAGGAAAAAGGCGTTCTCGATACGGTTTATCAAGATATGCAGTTGTTTGCTCAGGTGAGCGAACAGAGTCGTCCGTTTGCACTGACGATGAAAAGCCCAATCGTAAAGCACTGGAAAAAACTCGAAATTCTCCGGGCTTTATTTCAGAGCCGGGTAAGCCCCATTACTTTTTCTATTTTTGAAATTATTACGAAGAAAAACCGGGAATCTATTCTTTCTGCAGTAGCAACCGAGTTTACTCGTCAGTATCAGAAGCTGAAAGGTATTGAAGTAGCTCATTTAACTACAGCCGCACCACTTACTGATACCCAACGGACTGAATTCAAGAGCACCATCGCCAAACAAACAGGCAAGCAAATTGAATTAGCCGAGAAAGTAGATCCGCAATTGATTGGTGGCTATGTACTCCGGGTAGGGGATACACAAATTGACAATACCATCAAAAATCGTCTGAACACGTTGAAACTTCAATTTGCTCAGAACTAATATATTCGGGTTTTGCTCAACCTTACGATTTTATCCATTTAGTACTTTTCATTTTCTGGTTTTTACCTGTTTGCATACAGTTAGAAAAAGCCCCGTCAGTTGGCGGGGTTTTTTCTTGTAGAGTATTATTAGCCATTTCCCATTTCTTTTGTACTAGAGATAAGCCCTTGAATTATGCAGGATACGCTGGTTAGTCGGTTGCAGGAGATTCCTATCCATGAGGTAATTGAAGATTTAGGGTATCAGATGAATGCATACGGTAAAATCAGGTGCCCTTTTCTTGAAGAAACTACGCCTTCGTTGCACCACTAATAGTTTCTATTGCTCTGGGTGCGGAAAAACGGGCAATCAAATTATTTCAGCGGTACGAGGTCTGTTTCTATCTGGACAATGAGGCCGCTGGGCACAAAGCCGCAGACGAACTGAGGAAATTATGCAACAATTGGGCATTCTTACCCGTCGCAAGTACAAAAACCCGGGGGTGGCTAAAGATGTAAATGAATTTTTTAGAGGAGAAAATAGCGGCGAACAAGGCAATTATTTAGTTAAGTCATTATGAATCAAGTACTTACATGTGTTAGTGAGAATACTGATCTAATACCTTTCTTCCTTCTTCCTCAGAATCGTATTTACTCTGGCGTAAATCGATTTACAGGGATCAATTTCCTGATTTTCAAATGATTATAAATTTTTCTGCAATACCCCACAAAGCCAGCTCTGCACCTTGACTACATTACCTGGTATTTCGATAAAAAGACTCAATTTGATTATTTAAATCAATTAATTGGCTTTCGGGGAGGTCATCGGAAAAGTATTGAACCTGTCCAATCCGGCCAATTAGCTTATCAATATCCTGTTGTGGGAGGCCACTTTTAGCTCGTAAGGCTTCCTTAAACGTTTCGTCTAATTCCGTGCTCTTCAGCCCAAATCGTTGGCGTACATAGGCTTGCCAGTGCTGTATTTTCTTTTCAGCAATATTGGCATGGTTCCCTTGATGGTAATATAACTCACCCACGGTCTCTACAAACTCCAGAGAAGTATTGGTAACAGGAGGAATAACGGGAATAACACGTTGACGGCGTTTACTTTCAAACACTACAAAAAGAAACAATCCGGCAAGGGTAATGTAGTAGGCCCAGGTTAAACCAGGGCTGGTGAATAGAAAACGTAGAATACTTTGTTCTTCCTCTCTGCCTTGTTCTGCGTACTCATCCCAAAAAACGGGCAGGTCAGGTAAATACGATAACGCCTTAAACGCATAATTATCGTCTCCCTGTTTTAACAAATAGTAATTCGTAAATGCTTCAGGAGCTGAATGCAGGTAGAGCTCCCCTTTACCTAAACGGAATTTCAGAAAATTATACTGATTATGCTGATTAACCCCAAGAACCGTTGCTGTCAATGTCGAATCGGTGGTAACAAAATGGTTTTCGGTGATTTCCCGTTCCATACTATATCCTTTGCCTTGTTTTCTTAACCGATTGTTTAACAGGTTAATCCGCATAGTATCCAGCCGAAATTTCTTCACAAATGTTTCTTCTTTTTCATTTCGTTCTGACTGATAAGCTTTACTGAAATCGATCATACTGTTGGTAGCCTGCCGAAGATGAAGGGTATCCAGAAGCTTATCCGGAAAATCGTTTCCGGATAAAAACACGATATTTCCCCGCTGGACAAACGGGATGAGTTGGTTAACATCCTCATCATCCAGATTACAATTTTCACTGATATACAGATAAATACTTTTAGCGGGGAGCTTCTGTTCTTTTATAAAATTATAAAAAGGCACCCGTACAGATTCAACGGATTGGTTAACAAACAGAGTTGGTAAAAGGCTGTAGAGTGCCTCCGTAGCGAAGGGAATTTTCTGATTGTTTCGATACGTACGTGTCCAGTCAATGGGTTTTGGGCGAAAATACTCGACCACCCCAAATAGGATCAAAATCCCTAAAAAAATCGCCAGATATTTGTAATGTCTCATACTGTTTTAGCCAGCGATAAATGGAAGATTTCAAATTTCTGCTGAATTTCCTGGTAGCGTTCGGCACTTACCGGAAAATCTCCATACCATACATATTCAAATAAAGACGTGAGTTGCTCAAAATCCCTTCGGAAGTTTACATGGGTTACTTCATACACGTAGGTGCGGTTCGTTTTGTTGATTTGCCAGGAAATCAGCTCATGCTCAGATAGCTCTTTTAGTGAACGCAGATATAATAAACGCACCGCCAGGCGATAATTCTGCTGATCTATCGCTTGGTTAATTGCCTCCTGAAAATCAATTTGATGAATGTCCTCATGCAGTGTTTCATAGGAAAGAGTGAGTGATTTTGACTTTCGTCTAAACAAACCCATTTTCTCCATTCCCAGAAAACGATAGATTACAAAACCAACGATCACTACTACGAAGATAATCTGAATCCACTCGCGGCTCTGCCGATTTTCAGAGCTATACAAAAACTCAAATATCCATTGCAGAAATCGTTGCCATAATTCTTCGAGTAAACCCGAAGGCGGCTGTAGGTCTCGATCATAGTGATAATCCCGGTCGCTTTTAATATCGGCCCATTGCTCAGGATCCGGCTTTCGGATAATAGGCAAAGAATGTTCAACCGGAAGTTCTTTAGACCCTACTCCGGTAGTGTCGGGCCCTGCCCATGCCGAAAAACCAAGCAGCAGGCTCAGTAAGCAGAACCCAAGCGGTTCTCTCAGATTTCGCAAACAGGCTATAAGTAAACGCACATTAATAATCTTCTGAAAGGTTACGGTCTGTTTTCTGGCCAATGGCCTGAATCTGCTCCATCAGGCCTAAGCCTTCTTTCTTTTCCACGAGTGAAAAATACTGTAAGCCCAAGGCAATTTCTACCAGTGAATTCATGAGGGTGGTTCCTAAAGTAGATAGTACAGAACTTAATAGCATTACCCACTGCATATTTTCTCCTACTACTTTCAGGCTTTGTAAGAAGACAATAATATACATCGGAACCGAAAGTACGCCACCTAAAATCCCGGCTGCCAGGGCAATTAGTAGCCGTAAGCCAAACGTAGTGAAGAATTCACTCCAATTTAATTGAACCAATTCCTGAGAACGCCTTAACGCCTGAATGGGGCTTAGCTCTTCCCGTACCATCGAAATAGTAGAAAGGCTAAAAGCAGTATAGGGATAAATGGCCGGAAGAACGCATAAAATAGCTCCTACAAGTAAGGATAAGCCATATAAAATGTGCATTCCGAGGGTAGGTAATAACTTCGAAATGACATGCCGCCAGACCCTTCCGGGATCTATTTCTCCCGGACGATCCATGTATTCCACAAAATAACTACTCACAACTAATGACAAGACGATACTTGCCAGCCAGCTAAAAAAGATAGACAGCAAATACTCAGCCCCAAATAAAGAAGTAAAACCTGTAGCTTGCTGGCTAGTCGTAAAACTAAATACCTGTGCCTGAAACAACCCTACTGATATACCTGATACTAAAGCAAAAGGAGCGGCAAAATACAGCAGAATGGGGCCTAACGTCTTTAGGTTTTGAAAGGTAAATAAAAACGTAGCGTTAATAATTTCACTAAAATTCCGTTCTTCACGGAGAGACAGCCGTTGCATTAGTTCTTAATTTTAAAAGTCTTTATTTCGCTGCGTGTTCCGGTTTAATTGAATAGGATACCAGATGAAATACCACACAATAAAACAGGCTGACAACAGAATAATAAACAGACTAACAATGGGGTATAAAGGCTGGCGAGTTACAAAACCTTCCAGAAAGCCCGCTGTAATGAAAATTGGCATTAGCCCAATGGCAATTTTGAGCCCCTGTCGAGCACCACGCTGAAAAGACTCTAATCGACTATAGGTTTTCGGGAAAAGAATACTATTGCCGATCGTTAACCCGGCACAACCAGCAATAATAATAGCAGAAATTTCAAGGGTTCCGTGAATCCAAACCGTCAGTAAAGCAGGTTTAATAACCCCTTGCTGAAACAAAAAAGTAAAGAACGTACCAAGCATAACGCCATTATAAAATAGCACATAGACCGTTCCGACTGATAATAAAATTCCGTATACAAACGCGGCAAAAGCAACCCGAATATTATTAATGGTGATGGTTAGGAATGACATGGTCATACCGTTTGACTTATATACTGCCATTGGGTCACCATTTTTAATGTTTTCAATGGTCATATTAACATACTGATCTCCCAGAATAAGCCTTACAAAAGCTTCATCATAAAGTGTAGAAACAACTCCTAAAATCGTAGCAACCAGAAAGAATAAAAAGGCACATAACAGATTACGATGCGATTGATAAAACTGATACGGTAATTCATACCCCCAAAACTGCATAAACCGATTATGGTTTTCTTTTCGATTCGCATAAATACGTTGGTGAAAGCGGGTAGCAAGCGTATTCAGATAGCTGGTAACGGGTGAATCCGGATAAAACGTCCGGGCATAAGACAGGTCATCCGTTAACTCAATAAACCGCTCAGACAACTCATCCGGATTACGGGTATCGTCCTGTTCGTAGTGTTTCCACTTATCTGTATTTTGTTTGATAAAGGCCGCTTCTCGCATGGGAATCAGAGCTAAAACGAAGGTTCAAGTAACTGAATGAATATGGATCGCTTCAATAAAGCGATTTTTTTAACTTCTTTCCCGTTCAGCCAAAATAGCCAAAACTTTTTCGTAATTCGCTTTTAGACTGAAAAAACCGAGGAATGGCTATTCATATTCAAACGACTCAGAATGTTCCCCTGGAATATTTACCTGCCAGTATTGGTGATCGTATTTTGGCCTTTTTACTGGATGCCCTTATTCTAATTGCCTGGATTGTTATGGGATCGCTGGTATTTGGCCAGATCGTGACCAACTATTTGACGGATGAATATACCGTAGTAGCTTACATTGGTATAATTGCCCTGCCAGTCATGTTTTATAGCCTATTGTCTGAAGTAGTTATGAATGGTCAGTCGGTTGGTAAACGGGTAATGGGATTACGGGTAGTACGAATTGACGGTACGCCCGCTCACCTGGGAGACTATTTAATGAGATGGCTTTTGCGTTTGCTGGATATCTGGGCCTTATCAGGAACCGTAGGATTAATTTGTATGGCTATTTATCCGGGTCAGCGATTAGGTGACCGGGCCGCCCGAACCGCAGTGGTCAAGCTTCGCCCCCCTGTGCGTTTAGAGCAGGTCGTTTCTTCGGCCGAACAAGCCCCTGATTACACCATTACCTTCTCTGAAGCCATTCTCCTGTCTGATCAGGATGCAAACACCATTCGAAAAGTGATGAAAAAGACGATGGAGCATCACACCTTTAATTTGTTGGAAATGACTGCCCAGCAAGTGAAACAGGTAACGGGAATTCAAACTGATTTGGAAGACTGGGCTTTTCTGAGAACCATTCTGCAAGATCACACGTACCTAACCGAAAACTAAAAGAAAAGCTCGCATCGAAAAGGTAATGAGAGCTTTAAGGTATCTGTTTCGGCCCCGACCCTTCGCCGGAAAATTGCCGAATCAGGCTTATCCGAACGTTTACCGAAGCTCCCCCAAAACCGGGCAACGATTTCCGAAAATGATGTTTTAGTAATCGAGCAGCATTTAGGCAGGTACCCTTTTCTTCATCGGCATGTCAACTTACCAGCTAAGTAAATGTAAACGCCCGGGAATAGAATTGCCGGGCGTTTACATATTCCACCTCACTTAATTAAACTTGTAATATCAATCTTCTGTCATTTCGATGATCCGTTCAGCAGCCTCAAGACCATACTGAATACTCTTTACCGAGGTTGTACCAAGATAGTAGCCAACGATATGTAGCTCATCAGTAGGCCGAGTAATTTCTTATCATATTTAGTCACTCGTGTTCGGTAATCCTCGATGCTTTTAGGCTTTTTAAACTTATTTCCTTCTTTTCGAATCCACTTTCGTTCTTCCAGTACTATTATACATTGAGCTTTGAGTGAGGGCCAGCGTCGGCCATTATCGGGGTTGGGTGATTTTGTTATGGAATAACATCAAAAATATTTTAAAACAGGAGCCTACCAAAGTGGATATAAGGCACAAGCTGGAAAAATGAAAAGGGGGAAAGTAGGGGGCAATTTTGCCATTGGTACAGCTGGTGTCATAGCTTTTTATGCCATTTTAGGAGTAGTCGCAGCCAATCAATAATAAAATTTCACCATCCATAAACAAAGATAGTACTATCAAAACCCACTAATTAAATACTGTAGGTTAATATACAAATCAGGCACTTAGCAAAAACGCTAAGTGCCTGATTATGAAGTGTCCCCGGCAGGGTTCGAACCTGCGACCCATTGATTAAGAGTCAATTGCTCTACCAACTGAGCTACGGAGACCTTTATTGATTGGCAAAAGTAGTCGTTCCTTTTCGAAAAGCTACGTTTCTGCCCTATTTTCTTGTTTTTGGTTAGAATCCACCTGAGTAAGATTTACGACGGGATAGTTTCAAATCTTTTAACAATGTAGATCTAACACGTAACTCGAAGCTATAATTTCCGGCTCTTTGGTTTGAGGCAATGGGCGTCCAGTTAAAAGAAGCTTCCCAGCAGTGCAGGTTTCGGGTTAATCCGATATTTGTTAATGAAGGAGCATTGGCCACAAAATCCCAGCCTGAAGTATAGGTCATAGCCCAGTTTTCGGTGAGCTTAATGTCACCACTAATGCTTGCCGTCTGATATGTAACTGGTGTTGCTAAGCCCGATTTAGAATAGCTATAGCTATAACTCACTCGCAAATTCCAGGGTACATCCCAGTCAATATACTGTTGTGGGTGTGCCTGAATATATTGTACATCAGCGGGGTTCACACCTCCTGGTAGTGATGATGAAGCGGTTTGTTTTACATCTTTTTTCTTACCTCCTCCCTTAAAACTGGTACTAAAACCCATCGTCATACTTTGCAAACGGGCAAGACCTTGCCCATCTGCAACCATTAACTTATTAACTCGCCTACCCGTGGTATAATAACTATCTTCAACGATTTGATAGGGATCAAAAGTCGACGCGAAAGAAATATTATACTTTTTGAGTATGACGGTATTCGCTACTAATGACAAATTGGATAGATTAAAGGAATCAGCTACGAAGTTATAACTCCCCGATAGCCCAAAATTGTCCAGCAAGCCTATCTTTTCGTATTGATTCTTGGCCGTGTCCGTTTTGGCCCTGACTTTCATCTCCAACTGGTTAGTCAAACTGAAACTAGCTGCTGCCGCAGCTCCGATACTTCCGCTATAATTCGTAAAGCGGGAAATGACCCGGGAATCTCCGCGTTCGTTAATCTGAACACGTTGATAAAAACCATAGCTCGGATTTGAGAAGTCTGGTGTATAGCTCAAACTAACAGATGGTGCAAACGTATGGCGAATGGCCTCCAGTCGACCTAATTTCTTGAAATAGAATGTTCCATAAGCTCGGGTATTAATCCCCAACGAGGTAGAGTATGTATACGTCAAATACGCCCCACGAGTGGTATCAACCCAAATTCCCGCACTATCCGTAACGGTTCCATTCCAAAGGGCTGTGCCTGCCGGAGCATATCGATAACTATATCGCTTTGTTTCTACATTTCCCTGAATACTAATCCCGGGAGTAACGTTGATATAACGGCCTAACTTGAAGTTCGGCAAAGTAATGGGGGCGGTAAACGAAGTAGTAATATTACCATTTTTCAGAATGGTTGGAATATTAGCAAAAGTAACCGGTATTTTCCCCGTAATAGCAGTACCACTAGTTGTTGTACCAATTGTATCTGTTACGTAGTTCGAGATGTGAATATCACTACTGTAGGAACTATTACTCGTTAAGGTTGGTGAGATGGTGTTCGTTATGGATGCTGTACTACTCAGCGTAAGTCCTACCCGAAAGGATTCATACCAGGCGGATGTAACTGCTTTTTTACGTAGAAAAGGCTGGAATTGTGTAACCGATGCCGTTACTCCCGTACTTGCTGTCAGAGATTTATCCGTTACATTCTGATTAATACGCAGGTTGGCACTAGTCTGAATGTATTGACCAAAATTGTGAGAATATTGAACAGAAGATCCAAATACGTTCTGGGTGTAGCGGGTCAGGTTTTGTTCGTTGTTCTGGGTATAGTTACTACTGGCAACATTTACCGACGCTGAAAAACTGTACGGGCGGCCCAATATTTGCGGTGTATGTGACCACTGAATACTGAAGTCATTCGAAACAACTTTATTTGGGCCAATCTCATCCCCGGTTTTATTGTGGTTGAAGGCCACGTTAAAACTACCGCTATATTTATAGCGTTTAATATAGTTTCCCTGGCTTCCTGCTCCCCAACTTCCTTTTGAATAAAGCTGCCCGGTAAAGAGCAGACCAATATTATCATTTACTGCCCAATAGTAGCCAAAATCACGCAGGTAAAATCCTCGGTATTGAGGTTCCTCTCCATAATTACCAAGGATAAAACCAGATTTCCGGGTTTCAGAAAATGGAAAAAAGCCGAATGGCAAACCTAAAGGTAGCTGCACCCCAGCGATAACTAGGTTAAACGGCCCGGAAATAACCTGCCTATTGTCCCCTTTTCCCTGAACTAACTTGATTTTAGAGGCTTTTAAACCATAATGCGGGTGTAATAACTCACAAGTTGTATAGAAGGCCCCTCGTAAGTAAAAGTTATTAGCACTGTCTTTTTTCACGATTTGCCCTCGCACGTTCCCTTCACCCTGTTTGGTAACAATCGTTTTGATTGCAGCCCGCTTGCTTTTAAAATTATACCGTATTTCACTGGTATTATACACATCGGCTCCTTGTTCAAAAATGGGCTCGCCAATCATTTTTCCAGTGGAATCCTTTCGCCCGATGGCATATACTTCATTCGTCTGCCAATTCAGCCTGATATAGTCAGCCTTTAAATGAATGTCCTGGTAGTCAACTTTGGCATCGCCAAATAACTCAACGATTTGTTCATCCGCCGTCATAATGGTTGAATCCTTAGCGAAATAATCAACCTGAGCCTTTAAATCACTTTCTCCCTGTAAAGAATCTGCTTTGATTTTAGCTGAATCAGCGGCGGTAAGTGGTTTTAATGAATCGGCAGCAACGGGTCGTTTGATACTGCCAAAAGGAACTGTATTACGACTAGAACGATCCCCGGCAGGTTTTTGCCCCCAGGCAACTTGCCAGCCCAACACCACAAAAAAGATCAGAAGTAACC
>JASGGE010000140.1:0-9792 GCA_047605205.1 Siphonobacter sp. | reverse complement strand
ACTTGAAAACGAAGTTGAGCATCCTGAGCCAATTGACGTTCCAAAATCCTGATAAGCAAAAATTAACAATCGCTATTAAGGATAAAGAAAATGCCACCTTATTTACTGAAACAACAAACAATGCAAACTATCTGCGTTTGTTTGATTTGTCAACCCTGGGAGATGGTAAGTATGTCTTTGAAGTAGTTGGTTCACAAGATCACTATACACAGGCATTCGAAATCAAAACTCAGACGAGTCGTGTGGTTTTGGCTCGTAACTAGTACACTGATTACGTCGAATTACTTGGTCTTACGACTTTTCCCACCATTGCCTTCCCGTAGAACAAAATTTGTTTTCGGGAAGGTTTTTTTATGAGTATCCAGTTGATAGTAATTAAAAACTGGGAATTATTTGCTTGCATTAAGAATTTCGGCAATGTGTACGATCTGGACAGGGCTTTTCTGACGCCGGAGAATCCCCTCCAGGTGCATTAAGCAGGAAACATCCCCAGCCGTAATGTATTCGGCTCCATGCCGCTGATGATCTGCTACGCGGTCTTTCCCCATTTTAGAAGAAACCGATTCTTCACTAACAGCGAAAGTCCCACCGAACCCACAGCATTCGTCTTTCCGGTCCAGTTCGATAAGTTCTAACCCTTCTACCATGTTTAATAATTGGCCGGGCTTTGAAAAAGCTGGTGCATTTAATTCGCTCATTTGGGAGGTTTTCAGCCCTCTCTGCCCATGACAACTCTGGTGCAAACCCACCTTATGAGGGAAACAGGCTTTTAACTCTGTAACTTGTAGAACATCCGTAAGAAATTCTGTTAGCTCATAAACCCGATTACGAATGGTATCGGCAAGGGCCTGATTTTCTGGATGATGCAGATGTTCTTTGATGTGTAGAATACAGGAACCCGAAGGGCCAACTATGTAGTCGTATCCTTGGAAATTTTTAATAAAATTGGCATCACAACCGCCAGTTAAATGCTCGAAACCCGAGTTCGCCATGGGTTGGCCACAACAGGTTTGACCAGTAGGAAACGTAACGTCACAGCCTAGTTTTTCCAGTAATTCCAGCGTTGCAATGGCTACCTGCGGATAAAACTGATCAACATAGCAGGGAACAAAAAGAGCTACTTTCATAGGGTTCATTGCTAGTAGCCGGCTAGCGGTTTGTTTTCAAATACTCGTTGTTAATGGGCTTCGGTGGCTAAGGCTCGTTTTAAGGTAAACAAACTTCCATCGAAAGGGGTTACTTTATTCCAGGCGTCTTCAATAACCAAAGCGGCTCCCAGTGCCGAAGCCTGAGCAATCTCGGAAGCCATTACTTCGCATTCCGGGAAAGCCATTGCCAGCAACCGAAGGTAAATATCATTTCGACTAAACCCACCGTCCACAAAAATCCGCCGGATGTGGGTATTCCCCTTAGCCAGACGAACCGAAGCGATTTGCTGAGCCATTACATCCAGCATAAACTGGTGGTAGGCTTCTTCGTAATTGGCAAAGTCGTTCAGGTTTCGTTCTGAAAAAGCCGAATCTAATAATCCACCCAATTTTGCTTCTTCGGGAGAGGATTGTTTAAACCGGCTTCGTAACGAGAGAAGAATGCTTTCGTCGTATGATACTCGCTTGTAATAATCTAACTCTGTGCCGAAATAGTCGGCCAGGTGTTTAATCGTTCGTTCGTGTTCATTTCCTGCGAAAAGCCGTGAGGCTTTCACCGGATCGCCCTGATAGGTTAAGTAACATAGGCTATCCTGACGCAATTCGTTAATAGTAAGCGGCTCTTCACTGAAGGGATTCATGGTGATGCACCAGGTTCCCGTTGAGATAAGCAGGAAAGGCTCATTTCCAAATGCCCGTAGATAAGGAACAAGGGCCGCGGAACTATCATGAATCCCGATTCCTACCTGAATGGATTTTTTCTTGAGAGCAGGCATCGTTACAAATGAAGGTAGCACCATTTGCCCTAATGAGTGCAGGCTTTCGTCAAATACCCAGCGGTGGTATTTACGTTGCCTAAAGTCCCAGAGACCCGTATGACAGCCTACGCTTGTGATTTCAGAAACGGGCCGGCCCGTAAATAAAAAACTGGCATATTGGGGTAAATGCAGGGAATGCTCAATTTGCCAGTAATATTCGGGTTTGGTGTGTTTGAGCCAATACACCTGTAAACCAGAATTAAGCATTCCTAACACTGGCGAGGCCGTGTTGGCGGCCCATTCCAGCTCAGGCCCGTAATGATCATTGAACCGATGCTGTAAAGAGATCGGAAATGTTTTTAGGTAGTTATAGAGCGGGGTGACGGCTTCGCCTTTGGCATTGATATGCACAAAGCTGGCTCCATACGTAGAGAAATTCAGAGCCCGAATATCAAATCGTTCATCATGTAAGACTTCCTCAAATCGTTCCTGTAGCCATCGGGTTAACATGTTCAGGTCGTCGCCGTGAAAACCATCGTCATCTGGAATTTCGTCAAAAGGCTTCTGACTTTGATAAAGGATATGATAATTCTGATCAAAGAGCAGGAGTTTCTTATTCGTTTTGCCGATGTCAAAGATGGCAATGCAGGGCGTAGGCATAGTAGAGTAGAGGATAGAACTTTGACTCGACAGAGGGACTCACCCCCTGCCGGGTTACTTGTACACTTAAAGACCAGTAGCAACGGCTTTTAAGCCGCGAGTATCAATCAGTTTTTTACGGATATTCTGGGCACGATATAAACCAATTGGGTTGAGAGCTGCTCCCGCACGTAGGCGAGCCTCCGCTAATAGCGGGCGTAAGTCTGTCCGGAATACGTTTTGCAGAAGCTCCTGAGCCTGAGCAACGTCATTGTTCGTCCGGGCTTCTTCCAGGGTTATACGATCTACCAATAGTGCCTGAGCATAAGCCAGTTTAATGGCTTCAACGGACTGTAACAAATCTTCCAGTGGATCTTTTACGTTATGCGAAGCATCAATCATCCAGCCTAAATCAGTAGCATGATTCATGCCTTTTGCATCCATTCCATCAACCAGTTCATTGAAAATCAAAAAGAGCTGATAGGGTTTAATGCTACCTGCAGTCAGGTCGTCGTCCCCGTATTTGGAATCATTGAAGTGAAAACCACCCAGTTTCCCTTCCATTAATAATAATGAAACAATCTGTTCAATATTGGCATTGGGTAAATGGTGGCCTAAGTCGACCAAGGTATAGGCTTTAGGGCCCAATTTGCTGGCGTACAGATACGATTGCCCCCAATCGCCTACCGTAGTTGAATAAAAGTTGGGTTCAAAGGCTTTGTACTCAACGAAGATTTTCCAGTCATCAGGCAATGCTGCGTAGATTTCCTGGAGGCCTTCCAGCGTACGCTCGAAAGCTTTACGGAAATTGAGTTGACCTGGAAAACATGAACCATCTGATAACCAGACAGTTAATGATTTTGAACCCAGGGCTTCACCGTAGCGAATTACGTCGATATTATGGTTGATGGCCTGTTTACGAACAGCAGCATCGGTGTTTTGAAGAGAGCCAAATTTATAGCTATACTGCTGATCGGCCTGATCCTGGAAGGTATTGGAATTCATGGCATCGAATACAAGGCCATGACTGGCAGCCAGTTGCTTAATGGCCTCACCGTCTGTTGGAATATCCCAGGGAATGTGAAGTGAAATAGCTCCACTCGAACGGTTCAGGGCATGTAGTAAGCCTACATCTTCAATTTTTTCTTCCAGACTACGCGGTTCTCCACCACCGGCAAAGCGACCAAAGCGAGTGCCACCCGTGCCGAGTGCCCAGCTGGGAATTGCAATCTGGAATTCAATGAGTTTACTTAAAATTCGCTCCGTGGTTTCTTCACCCAATTCAGACAGAAGAAATTCAAATTTGCGGCGGTGAGCCGTTTCATTTTGTTGGTTATACTGGGCAATTTGATATGATTCGAGAGGCATATGTCTTGGTAGCGTTTAGTGTTTTTTCGTCTAGAGAATCTAAATTCAAAACAATTATTCGAGGTAGAAAACTTCTTGCAGAGGAACCTGTACCGGAGACTGATCAGGATTGGTTTCCATAAGGTCAGCCATATAAGCCCACCACTTTTGCATGACGGGGTTTTCGGGCAGTTTCCCTGTAACGTCCAGGTCATCAACTTCCTGAACACCAAAGAGAGAATGCGTACTTTCGTCCAGAAAAATGGAATAATGATGAATTCCACTGGTTTGCAGGAGCTCTGCTAATTCCGGCCAGATTTCATCGTGGCGGCGTTTGTATTCGGCTACATTGTCAGGCAATAGCTGCATTTTAAAAGCAACACGTGGCATAATATGTGGGGTTTAGGGTTGAGTATTTTAAGGTTTGGAGTTTAAAATTACTTTCAAACGCCAAACCCTGGAACTCTATCGATAGAAGCCCATTGCTACGCCACCATCAACATTAAGAGCATTACCCGTTGATTTACTGAGTAAGCCACCAACAAAGGCAAAGCAAGCGTTTGCAATGTCTTCGGGTAAGATGATTTCATTCAGTAAGGTCCGTTTTGCATAGAAAGCGGGTAATTCCTCAACGGTTATTCCGTATGCTTTCGCACGACCTTCGGCCCAGGCACCCGCCCAGATTTTCGAATCAGCAATAACAGCATCAGGATTAATAGTGTTGACCCGGATTTTTTCAGGCCCTACTTCCGCAGCAAGTAAACGAGTGCCGTGTGCCTGAGCCGCTTTGGCTGATCCATAACCCAGATTATTAGGACCACTTACTACTGCATTTTTCGAAGCGATATTCAGAATATCACCACCTAAGCCCTGCTTACACATCATTTTTACGCCAGCCTGCGATACCAGGAACTGCCCTTTTACCAGAATATCAAATAGCAGATCCCAGTCTTTTTCGGTATGATCTTCTATTGGTTTTGAAATCGAAATACCTGCGTTGTTAACGACAATATCAACGCCACCAAAAGCTAATGCACAGGCATCAAATGCTTTTGCGATGGATTCAGCTGAGGTAACGTCTAATACTTCAGAAGCAGAAGAGTCTTTTCCATAATTTTTCAGGAATTCATCCTTCGCTCCGGCCAGGCGAGCCGCATCATTATCATTCAGGAATACTACCGCACCTTCGGCCTGGAAACGTTTGGCAATGGCTTTCCCAATACCACCCGCAGAACCTGTGATTAAGGCAATTTTGCCCGATAGAGGTTTGGGTTTTGGCATGCGTTGCAATTTAGCTTCTTCCAGCAACCAGTATTCAATATCAAAAGCTTCCTGACGAGGCAGTGAGGTATATTCTGAGATGGCTTCAGCACCCCGCATTACGTTAATCGCGTTGATATAAAACTCAGCAGCAACCCGGGCGGTTTGCTTATCCTTAGCAAACGTGAACATCCCTACTCCAGGCCATAGGATAACCACTGGGTTAGGGTCACGCATGGCCGGACTATTCGAGCGTTTACAGGTTTCGTAATACTGAGTATACATGGCCCGGTAAGCTTCAAATGCCGGAGCTAGTTTTTCTTTCAGAGATTTCAGGTCTGATAAGTCAGCATCTGCCGGTAAATCCAATACTAAAGGCTGAATTTTTGTACGCAGGAAGTGATCGGGGCAGGAAGTTCCTAATGGAGCCAGCTTGTCGAGATCAATTGAGTTAATGAACTGCAATACGCGTTCGTCATCTGTAAAGTGACCGATCATGCGTACGTAACTTGAGCAGAAACCACGCAAAACAGGTGCTAACTGAGCAGCCTGTTCTTTCCGATTAGTAATACTTTCAACGTTCTGTCCACCGAAAATGGGGCCTTTTTTGCCGTAATTTTCTTCCAGATATTCCGCACAACGTTCAATGACTTCGAGCGTATTGATATAGCTTTCGTAAGCAGTATCACCCCAGGTAAATAAGCCGTGACTACCTAAAAAAATACCCCGAATACCCGGATTCTCAGCCAGGCAACGTTCCAGCTGAAGGCCCAGGTCAAAACCAGGGCGTTGCCAGGGCACCCAACCAAGTGTGCCTCCAAACAGATCTTTTACAATCTGCTCACCATCTTTAGCGGCAGCAATCGCAATTGCTGCATCTGGGTGAAGGTGGTCAACGTGGTTAAAAGGTAAGAAAGCGTGTAAAGGCGTATCAATAGAAGGGGCTTTCGAGTCAAGATCATAAATGCAATGGTCGAATAAGCCCACCATTTCATCTTCAAATTCAAGCCCCCGGTACCGATTTTTTAGTGCGTGCAGACGGTCCAGATATAAAGCAGCCAGACCTGACTTTTTCAACGTTCCCAGATCACCCCCAGAGCCTTTTACCCACATTACACGGGTAGGTTCACCCCTGAGCGGATCGGGTGAAGTAACCTTGCAAGAGGTATTGCCACCACCGTAGTTCGTCAGGCGGAGGTCAGCTCCTAACAAATTAGAACGATAAATGAGTAGGGCTACTTCATCCCCGGCTAATTCGGCGGCTTTTGCTTCATCCCAGAGATAACTAACGTGTTTGAATGAGGTCGTTTCAGTCATGATAAATAGTGAAATAGTGCTTAATCAGCAGTACAAATCAAATTCAGGAATATGAATGAGCTGTCATGCTCTGTTAGGGTGGATAGAAATTAGGTTTATCGTAAAGACGTTGCATGGCAAGGTCTCTGTACTTTTGCGTCATGCAAAGTAATTATTATTTCCTGCGTCAGCTTTCTCAGTCGCTAGCCGTTCATTTGAAAGATCTGGTTCTGGCGGAATGCTTTTCGCAGGAAAAAGACGAATTGATTCTGGGGTTTAGTGCTGAAGGAAAACAATGGCGAAAACGTCGTGATTTTTACATTCGGGCTACTATCCGCCCTGATTTTGTGGCATTAAGCTTTCCCGACGATTTTAGGAGAGCAGGAAAAAATACGGTCGATCTGTTTTCTGAATTGCTGGATAAACCCGTACTGGGCGTGCGTCAGTTTCTAAATGAACGAGCTTTCTCAATTGAATTTGCAGATGATTATCACCTGATTTTCAAACTATTCGGGAATCGGTCTAATCTGGTATTAGTGCAGGGAGTAGAGGTAGTAGATTTGTTCCATAATAAACTGGTAACGGATGAACAGCTTAACATTCAAATGCTGGATCGACCGTTGGATCAGTCATATGAAGCATTTGAGCGAGCTAATGGCGACTGGCGAAAACTGTTCCCCACCTTTGGTAAAGATGTTTCTGGCTGGCTAGATCGGCAAGGATACCGTAATCTGGATAATTCAGGCCGATGGGCATTAATACAACAAGTACTAAGCTTTCTGGAAAAACCCAACTACTATATCAAAACGGTTGACTATCAGCCTGTATTGACCCTGGTGCCTGATGGTGCTGAAAAGACATTTACCGAACCAGTTGAAGCCGCTAATAACTTCTTCTATGCCTATTCCCGCATTAACGTTTTTGACCGTGAGAAGGGGCAAATTGTTCGATTACTTCAAAAGCGAAAGCAGAAAACCCAGCTCTATATCGACTCGGTATATGCAAAGCTGAATGATATGGGGCGATCCATTAAACACGAGGAAATTGGCCATATCATTATGGCCAATTTACACCAGATACCCGAACGTACAGATGGAATCGAGCTGTTTGATTTTTACCGCGATCAGCTCATTATGGTTCGACTTAAAGCGGATCTTTCCCCGCAGAAAAACGCTGAAAACTATTATCGTAAAGCCAAAAATGAAAAGATTGAAGTAGAACACCTGATGGAAGCTTTAGAGGTGAGAGAACAGGAAATAGCGGCTTACGATGAACAGATTCAGCAGGTAGAGTCAATTGAAACGTTGAAAGAATTACGAAAATATTTGAAAACGAGTGGCCTTGACAAAATCGAAAAACCAGATACCTCGCCCGCTGCTTTGTTCAAACGGTTTGAATACCAGGGCTTCGAGATTTTTGTCGGAAAAAACGCTAAGAATAATGATTTGTTAACCCAACGGTACACGCGTAAGGAGGACCTCTGGCTGCATGCCCGTGATGTAACAGGTTCGCACGTAATCATCCGACATCAGGCAGGTAAACGATTCCCGAATCCGGTGATTGAACGAGCGGCACAGTTAGCGGCATACTACTCCAAACGACGGCATGATAGCTTATGTCCGGTGATTGTAACCCCCAAAAAATATGTTCGTAAAACCCGGGATCTACAGGAAGGTCAGGTAATTATCGATAAGGAAGAAGTGGTAATGATTGAACCCAGAGCCTGAGGGATTTCTGTGGCCACCACAACGACTTTAAGGCCAGAGAATAAGAATATAAATCACCCGCTTCATCTTCACTAATGAGTTCAAAATCAATAGACTATTATAAAAATGCAGAACGAGTTCAAAACTCGTTCTGCATTTTTTGTGGTGATTAAGTCCAGCATGGAATACAAAGCGGCACCGAATTAAGAGGCCGTTTCCACCTTTGGTGGTAAAAGCAAATACATAATCGGTGTAACCAGACGTGACAGTAAGGTTGAACTCAAAATCCCGCCGATTAATACCAGGGCTAAGGGGGAATAAAGCTCTGAATATTCTAATACCAGGGGAATTAGTCCGCCAATGGCGGTTAAGGAAGTAAGCAGAATAGGCACAAAGCGAATCTCGCCCGCTTCCACAATGGCATCGTGCAGGCTTCTTCCCTGTGCTCGTAATTGATTGGTGAAATCCACTAAGAGTAAGGAGTTTTTGACCTCAATCCCGATTAAAGCGATAAACCCAATCGTGGCGGTGAAAGAAAGCGTTTCGCCCGCAAAAAACAGAGTTAATAAGGCTCCCACGATACCTAATGGGATAACGGAAAGGACGATAACCGTACTTTTGAAATTCCCAAATTCCAGGATCAATACCGCAATGAACCCAAATACCGCTACGATAATCACAACGCCCATGCCGCCAAAACTCTTCTCCCGGCTTTCCTGTTCGCCCGAAACTTCATAGCTAAAGCCCTGCGGGAATTTCATGGTATTGAGTTTAGCAACAATCGTTTCATTCAATGCCGAGACGTTTTGCCCCGTCTGAGCAAAGCAGGAGAGTAATACGTAACGACGTTTTTCGTAATGTCGAATACCGTTGGGAGATGTTTCAAAACGTACATCAGCTAGTTGATTAAGCGGTAGAGCCGTTCCCTGTACATTATTTACATAAAGTTTTGAGAATACGTCTATGCCTGCCGCAGCCCCCTGCTTAGGTACGGTTACGTTAATTGGATAATCATCTCCTTCCTTTCGATAAGTGCCAACAGTTAATCCAGCAATACCTAATCGAGTCATCCGGTCAATTTCGGCAGTAGGTACGCCTAGTAAACCGGCCTTTTCTTTATTAATCACTAATCGTAAATCAGTAGGCTGCACTTTCAGAGGATTATCCACATAAAGCGTTCCCGGTGTTTTTTTCAGAACGTCTTCAATCTGAAAAGCCAGCTGACGAAGGGTATCCAGGTTGTCGCCGTAGATGCGATAGGCAATAGGAGCTTCCAGCGGAACACCCTGTTCCAGGCTTTTAACCTGAATTTTTGCTCCGGGATAATGGTCTAATGTATCCCGGAGCTGATCCATTAATACCAGACGTTCTTTCGTAGAAATTTCCTTTTCAACCTGCACAAATAGCTGAGCATAGTGTGGTGTCTCATTGCGTTGAATTTCATTGTAATAAATCCGCGGATTTCCCCGTCCTACATTTGAGGAAATACTGGTAATGCCCGGCGTCTGTTTCAGTACCGTTTCGACGTAGCGGGTAACCCGGTCGGTCTGGTAGAGATTAGTACCCGCCGGGAGCTCAACGTTTACCAGGAACATTGGTTTTTCTGGCGAGTGTACTTCTGGAAAAACATAAAAACCC
>JASGGE010000139.1:0-9815 GCA_047605205.1 Siphonobacter sp. | reverse complement strand
GTCCATCAAAAAGCAATTCGAAACCAGCTCGTTGTTCGGCCCGGGTAAGGGTGTTAGGTCGTTGAGCAAAACATACGACTGAGGTAAGCGATAGAAGACCAATAAGCGTCTTTTTCATTACGTGAATAGGTTTTTTAGTTGAAAATCGAAAGATCGAAAATCAGGCTTGGTTCAGCCAGCCCGAGCCGAAAATAAAGTTCTCTGCTGTGCGGCAACTGACGACGAGCAAAGCTATCGCAAAAAGTTGACGTTCCATAAGGCTTTTTTCTTTGTTTTCGGGCCGTTTGAACGTCAGTAAAACGCATCGGCAAAACCCGGGTCAGTGTTTCGTGATAATCGCTTGTGTTTGTTCCGGCAGACCATAATTCTACTTCGCAGCATAACAAAACTGTTCCAGATACCAGAAACCCAGGGCCAGATGAGGCATCCGTTTATAAAAACGGGAATACTGAACATCAATATTCCCGTTTCGATTCCAGGATTCGTATTGTTAAGCTAATCCCAGAACCTTCTTATTAAAATGCTCATCGGCACCGGTACCGGCAAAATCATCAAATGCCCGCTCAGTAACGCGAATGATATGGTCTTTGATGAAAGGAGCTCCTTCGGCTGCTCCCTGCTCAGGGTGTTTAAGAGCACACTCCCATTCCAGTACCGCCCAGCCGTCATAATCATACTGAGCCATTTTGCTGAAAATACCGCTAAAATCAACCTGACCATCCCCCAGGGAACGGAACCTTCCGGCCCGTTCTACCCAGCCCTGGTAACCGCCATACACCCCTTGCTTACCAGTAGGATTAAACTCGGCGTCTTTTACGTGGAAAGCATAAATACGATCGTGGTAGAAGTCAATAAACTGTAGATAATCCAGTTGTTGTAACAGGAAGTGACTAGGGTCATAATTGATACCAGCCCGGGGATGATTATTTACCTTTTCAAGGAACATTTCGAACGAAACCCCATCGTGTAAATCTTCGCCAGGGTGTAATTCAAAACCAACATTTACGCCTGCTTCATCGAACGCATTCAGGATTGGGTTCCAGCGTTTGGCCAATTCAGTGAAAGCCATATCGACCAGGCCCGCAGGACGCTGAGGCCAGGGATATACAAATGGCCACAGCAAAGCCCCCGAGAAGGTTACGTGAGAAGTAAGGCCCAGATTCTGGCTAGCCTTTGCCGCCAGAATCATTTGTTCCGTTGCCCAGGCCTGTTGGCCAGCGGGGTTATTTGCTAACTCAGCAGGGCCAAAACCTGAAAACATAGTTGCATAGGCTGGGTGTACGGCTACCAACTGACCTTGCAGGTGGGTGGAAAGCTCGGTAATCTCAACACCAATATCAGCGAGTTTCCCTTTCAGTTCGTCACAATAGGTTTTTGACCCGGCCGCCGTTTTAAGGTCGATCATTCGAGGGTCCCCACTCGGTAACTGAAGCCCCTTATAGCCCAGGTTTGCCATATATCTGGCGATGCTATCAAGGGAGTTAAACGGCTCGGTATCATCTAAGAACTGAGCCAGAAATATTCCGGGTCCTTTTAAGGTTTTCATTTTCCGGTTTAAAGATTTAGTTATGGAACGATCGAAATGGGAAATACTTCTAGTAATCCTATTTGTGATTCATTCGATATAAAGTACTCAATACGATCTTTTTGCTGAATTAAAATACGAGCAATTTCTTCAGTCAGGCAATTACCAACTTTTAACCAAATTACTTTCGGAGGAAATCCCCATACTAAGTGGAATTTCTCAAAATCATCATCCTTAGTTACAATGGTATAGCCGTTACTAAGTGCATAATTCCATATGGTACGGTCATCTGCATTTCGTAACCCAACTTCTCTGACATGACTCGCATCTGGAAAAGCTATGACAATTTTAGAAATGATTCGATGAGAAATATTCTGATCAAACAAGAGTTTCATATCGCTAACCCTGTACTATGCTGTTCCTTCGCTGCAGCAAAGGCCAATACAGCAAGAATATCATCCCTGGTTAAATCCGGATAATCTTCTATGATTTCGTCGAAAGTCATTCCTGCTGCTAACCAGCTCAATACATCTCCAACGGTAACACGCATATTACGAATACAGGGCTTTCCGCTTCGTTTACCGGGTTCTATTGTGATTATTTTTCGATAATCTATCATCTGTTTAGTTTATGAAAAATAGTTTAGCAAGTATACAAAGCTATCATTCAAAATTGAATATTTTCGCCGTTGTTGGTGACGCTCTGCTAAACACCAACAACGGCGGGAAATTAGTTCTGAATGAGTAAATGATAGAATGACTGAATAGCTTCATGTGTTCTTTCTTTCGCCGTTGAAAGTACCTTTACAATTTCTAAAACTTCATTCATAAGAGGTTCTAAACGTTTTGCTGGCATTATTTCAGTTTCAGACATAATCTCTAGCCAAAATAATGATTCATCCGCTTCTTCGACAGTAATGCTCAGTTTAGCATGAAATTCAGCCTTACTTCTGGCACGACAGGCCGCTCGATAATTAGCACCAGTAGAAGAAGCCGCCCTCAAAAACTGTTTGCCTATTATTCTAGCTTCATCTGTATCTGGCAAAGCTTGAAATAGCTTTAGGCTTCGAATGGTGAACTGCTTTGTTCGGTACTTAAAATTCTCAACGAAAGTCTCTTTATCGGAGAATTTTTCTGTCTCATCCATTCTATCATTCATTCATTACTATCATTCAAAATTGAATATTATACTTCGACCCAGGCTTGCTTGCGGTTCGATTCGAGGATTTTCTCGCAAATCAGCAATTCGCGATACCCATCCGCAAAGGTTGGGAAGGTGGGGTTTTCTGGCATTTTACCTGCTTCAACTGCTGCATATACTTCTTTAAACAATTGCTTTGAAGTATCGGGAAAACCTTCGTTATGCCCCCCCGGGAAGGTTATGATTGAACGTGCTTCCGCGTGTACGAGTGAGGGGTCACGCATTAGGAGTTCATTATTGCCATCGCGTTTTCCGATCCACATTTCATTGGGAGCCTCAGAGTTCCAGGCAAAGGTTTTTTTCGAACCGGCAATTTCCAGTTTCAACTGGTTTTTACGACCCGCTGATACCTGCGATACCGTGATAGACCCACGGTTACCATTATCAAAACGCAGTAGAACGTTAGCGTGGTCTTCCGTTGTGATGGGAACATCGGCGTAGTCTTCCGGCTGAAGCATTTTACCGGAATAGGTTTCAACCGGTTTTAAAGGCTTCTTCCTGGTCTTATGAATGGTATTAAAATCAGCGAATACTTCTACTGTTTTTAACCCGGTAATGTATTCAATAATATCCATCAGGTGGGAGCCAATGTCGGCAATGGCCCGGCTATCTCCGGATTTGTCGGGTTCCAAACGCCAGCTGTAATCCGTTTCGTAGAAGAGCCAGTCCTGAAGATAAGAACCCATGATGGAGTACACCTCCCCCAGTTCTCCTTTTTCACGCATGGCTTTCATCTGCCGGGCTAAGGGATAATAACGTAAATTGAAATGTACGGCATTAACCAGGCCCGTCTGAGCAGCCAGTTCAACCAGTTCTTCTGCTTCGGTCAGGACGGTTGCCAGTGGTTTTTCACATACGACATGCTTCCCGGCCAATAAAGCCGCTTTGGATTGTGAATAGTGGAGAAAGTTGGGGGTACAGATATGGACAACCTGAATATCATCCTGTTTCAGCAAGTCATCAAACGTATAAGAACGTGCGATACCCAGTTGGGCGGCCTTAGTGGCGGCTAATTCAGACGTGACTTCACATAATGCAGCTACTTCTACATTGGGTAAACGACGAAGAGCCTCAATATGAGCGGGACCAATGAAGCCAGTACCCACAACGCCTACTTTAATTTTAGTCATCTTGGTATTAAAGAATAAATAATGATTAGATTTTTCGTTGACGTATTATAAAGTGTTCATCTATGACTGAAAATTTACCAATTAACTCTACGTCTGTTGAGGTAATAAGTTGGTATATGAATTTTCCCGGAAAATCAGGAGCAAAATGATCCCAACGAAAGAATACTACGCCAGGTAAAGGTTTATATCCAAATTTAAAAATCAGTTCGCCATAATCTCTGTCAAAAGTTAAGATGGTTAACTCATTTTCAATAGAAAGCTGCATTACCTGCTTATCACTAATACCAGGATTATTCTCTTGAATTGACCATACTTCTACTCCATTTGAGCGTAGCCAGTCAATACTAGCTCTGGGAAAATTTTCATTTGCTAAAAATTTCATCAGGCGGCCTTCGGTGGAATAATATGATTAAACAATAAGCCGTCTTTTAAACAATCCTGAATATATCCAAAGACTGCCTGTAAATCCTCCCGGGTTAATTGAGGATAGTTATCCAGAATCATTTGATCGGTCCATCCATCAGCTAGTCTGCCAATTATAAATTCAACAGACAATCTAGTTGATTTTATAACAGGTTTGCCTAATAAAACCTGCTCATCTGCTTCTATTCGCTCTTTCCAATTCATCGTTTACTTATTTTATGGGTAGCCTGTGTATACCCAACCTAAACATCTTTTACTCAAATTTTGTCCAGACAGATCCCTCAGCACTGGACTTCAGAACAGTATCAATAAAGGCCATGCCGCGAATACCCGCTTCAATCCCCGGGAAATCGTAGTCAGGGTCTGGTTGCTGGCCAGCGGCCTTTGCTCGGACGGCAAAAACAAAGTTGCGGTATAAACTGGCAAAAGTTTCAACGTAGCCCTCGGGATGCCCGGCAGGCTGACGAGTATGTACCTGAGCCGCCCGCGATTCTGCATTCACCCCCGTGCGGATCACTTTCGTGCCTTTTTCCTGGTTGGTCCAGAGTAAAGTATTAGGCTCCATTTGTCGCCACTTCAGGCCACCCAGTTCGCCGTAAATCCGAATATTGAGATCATTCTCTTCCCCATTACAGATTTGGCTATTGTGCAGAATACCTTTCGCCCCATTGTCAAAACGAAGCAACATATTCGCGTCATCGTCCAGCTTGCGGCCTTCTACGAAGGCCGTTAAGTCGGCTAAAAGTTCCGTAATTTTTAAGCCGGTAACGTACTCAGCCAAGTTTTCAGCATGTGTGCCAATATCCCCAACCGACCCGGCAGCCCCACTTTTAGATGGATCGGTACGCCATTCGGCCTGTTTGTTGCTTCCGGTATTCTCAAAAGATTTGAACAGCCAGCCCTGCGGATACTCTACTATTACTTTACGTACTTTTCCAATGGCTCCGCTCCGAATCAGATGGCGGGCTTCTTTCACCATCGGGTAAGCCGTGTAATTGTGGGTGAGGCAAAAAACCAGGTTTGTTTTTTCCCAGACTGCTTTTAATTCTTCAGCCTGGGCACGATTCAGGGTAATCGGTTTATCCAGAACGACATGAAAGCCGTTTTCAAGGGCCATTTTAGCTGGGGGAAAATGGACATGATTCGGCGTGACGATGGCAACGAAATCCATGCGTTCGCCTTCGGGCAATTCTTTTTCCTTCAGAATCATTTCTTCGTAGCTTCCGTAAACCCGGTCTTCTGGCAAATAGAGGGCTTCGCCGGTAGCTTTTGATTTTTCAGGATTTGAACTAAAGGCTCCGCAAACGAGCTCAATTTCGCCATCTAGAGCAGCTCCCCGACGGTGGACAGCCCCAATAAAAGCGTCCAGGCTACCGCCGATCATACCCATTCTGAGTTTTCTGGCCATGGAATAGAGGTTTAATTCGTGTTTGTATAATAAGGAAGAAATGAATTAAGCACTTACAGAAATTCGTATTGATTTACCAAAAATGAGCTCACCCTTTCCCTTCCAGCTGTTTACATACCTGCCCATTTCGGTTAATCGCTAGCCCAAAGTTTGCCTGTTGAAATGCACTCGCCAAAGTTTGACAAGAAATCCCAAATTTCAAATGAGCACGCTCAATAAGCGTACCTTTTCTAAAAAACCTTTTTCATACATTAACCAGAATTAAGACTATTAATTCTAGCAAAAATGCCTTTCTTTTTGTTCTTTAGCCGAAAAAATCGCAAGTAAAATTTCTTGCTTAACGCTCAAGTCATTCACTATAACCCTTTTATCTAAACCTGTATGGTCACCACTCAGTCCATTAATCGATCCCGTTTGTTTCTGGCAAGCTGTTTCGGGTTGATTACTACCTCCATGATTTTCGGAATCCGGGCTGGTATTCTTCCACAACTAGGATCAGAATTTAATCTTACTCAAGAAGAACTGGGGTATGTCAATTCAATGGCTTTCCTGGGTTTTCCCATTGCCATGATTATTGGTGGCCCTCTTTACAACATTATCGGCCCCAAACGCATTATCTGGGTAGCCTTTGTTACGCACCTGATTGGCATTATCTCGACTTCGGAATGATTAAACTTACCGAGTATTTCGGCTTTGTTACGCACCTGATTGGCATTATCTCTACCATTTACGCCGGCGGATTTGCAAGTTTACTAATTTCAACCTTCTTCGTTGGGTTCGGGAATGGTACGATTGAAGCAGCCTGTAACCCAATGATTGCCGATATGTACGAAGGAAATCAGACCACTAAAATGCTGAATCGTTTTCATATGTGGTTTCCGGGTGGCATTGTAATTGGCAGCCTCGTGTCAGAGTTTATGACCAAAGCTAACCTGGGCTGGCAAATGCAGATGGCCGTTATTCTGATTCCATTAGTACTTTATGGTGTATTATCATTTGGGCAAGCTTTCCCAGAAAGCACCGCCGAAGAAGGTCAGTCTAATGCCAGCAATATTAAGGCAATGCTTAGCCCACTTTACCTTTTTATTTTCTTTGCCATGGCCCTTACTGCTATTTCAGAATTTGGACCAGAGCAGTGGGTTGGGCCTATCCTTGGCAATGCAGGAGCAAGCCCCATGCTGATCCTGGCATTAGTAACGGGCTTGATGGCAGTAGGCCGATTTTTTGCAGGCCCCTTGGTGCATAATCTTAATCCGACGGGCGTTTTGTGGGGATCATCCATTTTTGCAACCATCGGTATTGTATTAATGAGCCAGGCTACTGGGCCAATGGTATATGTGGCAGCGGTTATCTTCGCGGTTGGCGTTTGCTACTTCTGGCCTACCATGATTGGTTTTGTAGCTGAATATATACCCAAAGCAGGTGCCTTCGGGATGTCGCTGGTGGGTGGTATGGGAATGTTTGCTACTTCCATTTTTAATCCAATCATCGGAGGCTGGCTAGATGAAGAAAAATCAAAGGCATTAACTGAAAATCCGAATTTATCAGAAAAAGCTGCTGAGTTAGCTGCTGGACAAGCCACACTTGACAACATGGCCGTTTTCCCGGCTATTCTGATTGTAGCATTTGGGATTCTCTGGTTTGTCATGCGAAATAAGAAACCCGGTCATGTAGACGAAACACTTTCTTCGCAACAACCTCAATTATAAAATCCGGCATAACCGATTAAAAAAGCCTGTTAATAATGAATTAGCAGGCTTTTTTATGCTCCCAAAGAGATACTACTACTGATGTTCTTACCAAGATTGTATCCTCTTACCCTATACTCCGGCAGTATCTCTGGCAGATGATCAAGTATACGTTGAATTTGTAGCGTACAGTACCTGTTAAAAAATCCTGGTGAGGATTATACTGGTATGGCAGGCCAAATACCTGCTTGCAAGCCACTATTCTTCATTATTTGAATTTGATTATGAGAAACACACATTTCAGAGAAAGCCCTTTAGGCCAAACAGTCGTCCACCGAAAAATAATTAAGGAAATTTTGGTCTGAACTAATAGGATACCTTACTTTCACTAAAACTTAATTTGAACAAGAAATAAGTTATCCATTCGTTTGAATTTTCAATCAACGTAGCAATTGCCTGTTATGAAATCTTATTTGTTACTGGTTCTTTTTTTGTCTTCAGCAAGTCTTTCCGCCCAGGTAAAAATCCAAAAACTATGGGAAACTGACACGACACAATTACGCACACCAGAGTCTGTTCTGTGGGATCCTAAAACCAGTTCTCTTTACGTAACCAACATCGACGGAGCGGCCTGGAATGCTGATAAAAATGGATTCATTTCAACCATGTCAACAAATGGCACCATTCAGACGCTTCGTTGGGTTACGGGACTGAATGCCCCCAAAGGCATGGGCATTGCAAAAGGGAAAATGTACGTTGCCGATATTACGGATGTAGCCGTTATTGACGTGTATAGCGGAGCAATTGTCCGCAAAATTCAGCCTGAAGGAGCAAAGCAATTGAATGATGTAGCGATTTCACCCGATGGAGACGTTTATGTTTCTGACTCAGGAACAGGACGTATCTATCTAATCAAAGGTAAAAAAGCTTCTATATTTCTGGAAAGCCCTGATTTACAGCGACCAAATGGGCTCAAGTTTGTGGGGAATCGTTTTTTTGTAATCACCTCAGGCTCAGGCCTTTTCTATGAAGTAAAAGCCGATAAAAGCCTGGTTAAGCTTGCCGAGGGTTTACCTTCTGGTGATGGTATTGAAAGTAATGGGGATGATTTTATTCTTAGTCGCTGGGAAGGCATTATGCACTACCTACATGCAGACGGCAAACTGGAAGAGATTCTTGACCTGAAAAGTCAGAAAAAAAATACGGCTGATATTGGCTTCGACCCAGTTAAGAAAATTATTTACGTACCAACATTCAATGGAAATACAGTAGCCGCCTATCAATTGATTACACCATGAAGCCCACTCCAGGTCATCAATCTGACTGGGAGGCTATTTTATCAGCTTATGCCTGATAGTCAGGGAAATCGTATTAAATCCATCAGCAATAATCGGCATGCCTAACTTTCTCATAATGTGTTTATTAGCGAAACATAAAGCCATGTTTTGAAGTTTTTTTCAACAAATACTTGCGTTCGCCTTCAAAAAACAGCTATCTTTGCACCACGTTAAACGAAAACGATCACAAAATCGCTCAAATAACGCCCCAAAAGGTCCGTTCGTCTAGGGGTTAGGACGTATCCCTTTCACGGATAAAACACGGGTTCGATTCCCGTACGGACTACAAATATGTTTGCTCGCAAACGCTGACAACTTCTAACACGCTAGAGACCCGGTTTCTTGCGTGTTTTTGTTTTACTTCGATTCGTCAGCATTTTTCACAATTCGGAAAAGGTTACACCTAATTGTTACACCCAACCGATCAGCCTAACATGAGCGACATTTCGATTATCCCTGAGCTCAATTCTAAAAAATTAAAGACGGTACATATCGGATTCAGCTTCAAATCATTCAGCATAAAAACATCGTCGTGTAGCAACTGAGTATAGCATTCCTGAACCTTTCTGGAAGTATGAAAAGACCATCCCCTATCAAA
The DNA here is from genome assembly GCA_047605205.1 of Siphonobacter sp. Lineage (GTDB taxonomy): Bacteria > Bacteroidota > Bacteroidia > Cytophagales > Spirosomataceae > Siphonobacter. Next base: position 506 of record JASGGE010000139.1, on the reverse strand, counting down.
AGTTATCAACGCAGCGATCTCAAAAAAGGTAAGTGAACTTGTACGTGAGACAGATAAAGCTGATGTGTTAGATAAAGTAAAGAAGTGATCTCAGCAGGTGATTTGCAGCGTATAATCAAGCCTGACAACATTGTCTACACCGACAGCTATCGCCAGCTATAATGTACTGGATGATGCAGCGGATTATAATTATAGAGAATGCGATGGGAAGCATAATATTTTAATATTATTTCTACATATTTATTTTTTTCAAAAAAATGAATATGATTAAATTGATCCAAAATTGTAATTATTTTTTATTACTTATATCGAATTTTTCATTTTCACAATCATGCCTTATAAAAGGTACTGTTTCTGGAATTAATGAAGGTTTTATTATTTTTAATTATACTTTAAACGGAAATCGCATGATCGATTCCGTGAAATGCGTAGATGATACGTTTCTGTATTATGCCAAACACTCAGACGATGGCATGGTTAATGTAAGATTTAAGCCTGAATGGCCA
>JASGGE010000138.1:0-9832 GCA_047605205.1 Siphonobacter sp. | reverse complement strand
GAACAATCATTGCGTCAAGATAAACCAACTTGCTTAACCTTTCAGGAATACTGTCTGCTACACCTGCAATCACTGTGCCCGCATAGCTATGTCCGACCAATATTACGTTTCGCAGGTCATCCATTTCAATTAAGTTGATTATGTCTGTAATGTGTGTTTGCAAATTTATATTGTCGTTTGTTGTGTTTTTGTGTTCGCCCAAACCACTAAGTGTTGGTGTATAAACAAGGTATTTTTTTTCTCTAAGATTTTGGCTTACGTCTTGCCAACACCAGCCACCATGCCAGGCACCGTGAACCAAAACAAATACAGGTTTGTCCGTTTTATTTCTCGCAAAAACAATATTTGTTCCTGCGAGAAATAAAGTAATAAGTGTTGAGAATAAACATCTCGATAAAATCATTGTATCAATATTTTAGTTTTACAATGAAATCTTGATTTTCACTATCAGATAGGGCGGCTTCCTTAAGTCTTTTCCATTGTTGAAACCCGGCAAGCGGTTCCATTGTCCGAGAGTTATATACACGTAACCATTGCGATAGGCCAGTCCATCGGGCCATACAAAATTTTCGGCATCGTGGGCAAGTAATTTGTAGCTGCCATCAGGCGAACGCTGAATAATGGATTGCTGCTCAAAAGCACCCAAAAAGATATTTCCGTTCTCATCTTCGGCAAGTCCGTCACAGGCAGGGTGCTGACCTTCGTTTTTTACTGCTTCGGCTATTTGTTGGTTGGGGGCTTTAAAATCGCTTAAAAGATCAGTAGAAATGCTATAGAGATTTCTGCCGGTAATGGTAGTCCAATACAATTTCTTACTATCGGGGCTTAATGCGATACCATCCGCACCACCATTGGGAAATGCCTGGTTCTTGAAGTCATAAACATGTGGTTTACCTTCAAGGAAGCCCATAAAATTAAGTTCGGGAGAAGTAGCATAATGATTGAGCAAGACTTCCCTGCAATTACCCGAAGTTACGTCTATCACCACTAGTGAGTAACGCTCTCCAAAACCCGAATTGGCAATATAAATGGTTCCTTTTTCTCCGTGGGTCAGGTCTACACGCAGGTCATTATAATGCGAATCGTCTGAAAGCACAGGTTTAGGAATGACCAGGCTATGAATGATTTTTTTAGAACGGATGTCAATGGCAACTACTTTAGCCGCACCTTCGGGAATTTCCTTTTGCCCTGAGCGTTTGCCATCATCCAGCACCCAAAGCACATCATTCTTGTCGATATATATTCCGTGCGGGGAAACGAGCCATTCTTTATACGGTTTTGCCGAAGGGTAAACATAATCCTTATCGGGGAAAGCAAGGGGCTTCCCATTTACCAGTTCTGCAAGTGCAAATGTTTTGTGGTTATCCGCATGCCGTGGAAACCCGAGAAAAACCCGGTTATCCGAACTCACAGCAATTCCAGACATATCAGGGTCTGGCGGGGATATTTTTGCTATGATTTCGTATTTTTCCTGTGCCATTGCAAAAGTAGATTTTATAATGAGCAAGGAAATACTTACAGCTTTTATTGTTTTCCCCATAATGCCTTATGTTCTGTACGCTATTAGCTCGAACCTATTGCCAAAAGGGTCCCGGAAAAAGCAACGTTCTCTTCCTTCAATCTCTGAAGAATAGCTAATCGTGATGTTCTGTTTTTTAAGGAATTCTTTGGCCGCCGGTAAGTCGCTTACTTCAAAGGCAGGATGCCGATCGGAATCGGCCTTGTGTTCTACTTCCTCCCTGATATGCAGCTGGATATCGCCTATTTCAAACCACATTGCTCCACGAGGATGATTGCCGGGAATTTCTTTCAGGTACAGCACATCTGTATAAAACGCCTGTGCCGCCTCTTTACTACTGGGCGGAATGGTTATGAGTACGTGATCAAACCGTTTAAAATTGATCATGCTTCAATATTTAAAACTTCTTTTAATGCACGGTGCATTACTTCCTTATCAACATCCACACCTGTCCAATATTTAATTCCAATAACCCCCTGGTTCACGAGCATCTGTAAGCCGTTTACTGTTTTACATCCTTTGGCAGCAGCAGTTTTCAGCAGGTGGGTTTTGGGCGGATTATGGATGCCGTCCGCGACAACCATTTCAGGCGTGATACTTTCAAAATTGATTGGCAATTGTTCCGCTACACTTGGGAAGAGCCCGATGCTGGTGGCATTGATGACAATATCCGTATCGCCTTCGATGGTATATTTTTCGGGCCAACTCTGGTAGGATGCCGCCGCATTGGTATTGCTGTTGAGCAAATTCACTACTTCGTTTCCCCGTTCTTTACCACGGTTGACAATGATGATTTTTTCTGCACCTGCCAGTGCCAGTTCAACCGCCACAGCCCTTGCCGCACCACCGGCACCGAAAAGCGTAATCTTTTTTCCCACCGGGACGATGACTTCTTTCAGTGCCTGCACAAATCCCTTGCCATCGGTATTTTCGCCAATCCATTGACCATTGCGTTTCACAATTGTGTTAACGGCACCTATAAGCTTTGCCGATTCACCTAAACCGTCAAGATATTGGATAACGGCAACTTTATGCGGAATGGAGCAGTTGAAGCCTGTCCAACCCATTGCTTTTGCTCCATCGACCGCCGCTTTTAAATTTTCTGGCAGCACTTCGCAGTTCATGTAACGGAAATGCAACCCATGATGCCTGTAAGCCGCTTCTACCATGGCCACGGTTGGGTTTTCCGCCGCAGGCTGTGCAAACGAACCGGTAATGGCAGGCAAAAAATCGGGTGTGTAATTTTTCATTTTTCTTGTTTACGGGATTCAGAGGGGTCATTATTTTCAAAATTCCATTACCTACTACAAATTTCGCTATTGTTTCTTTGTTGATTTCGGTAGATATCAAGGCTATTTTTGTATATTTATCCTATTATAGGATTTTTATATGAAAAAAATACAGTTCGACCCCCTCGTGATACACGACTATGAAGAGAAAACATTTCATTTGCCCGTACATAGCCATACTTATTACGAACTGGTATATATCCGGAAGGGGAGTGGTATTCATTTGCTGAACAAAAGCCGGTTGTCATATAAAACGGGTGATCTGTTCATCATTTGTCCTGAAGACGAGCATTACTTTGAAATTGCCAGAAGCACCCATTTTACTTTTATAAAATTTACGGATGATTACTTTTCGGGGCATAAGATTTACTACGAGGCAGATGCGTTCATTTCCCTGACACCGGAAAATATTATGCGGAATAAATTATTGAAAGAAGTGAAGCTGAAAATGGATGAACCCTGTATTTCCATTTTGAAAAATACCATCGAAAACATCGTGGCTTATAATTGTAAAAAAGATATAGCCCGGTCTCCTTTGATGTTTTACCAGATCCTTTCTATTTTCGGACTGATCAAAGAGGCTGCCGCAAAATTGAATATCCGTATTGACAAGGGGCAGCCTGAAAAAGAGGAACTAATCTCTTACATCCATCAGCATATATACGAACCTTCACTCATTCAGATCAAAAGTATAGCGGCCCATTTTGCTATTTCACAAACCTATTTCAGTGATTACTTCAAGAAGAAATTTGGGGTTAACTACCGTAATTACACCAATGACTACAAGTTGAAAATCATCGAAAAACGTTTGGCTATACCTTCTATTTCATTAGGCCAAATTGCTGATGAATTCGGATTTACGGATGAAAGTCACCTCAATAAATTTTTTAAAACACATCATGGAGTGGGCCCAAAAGATTATCGTTTAAAAATAAAACAGAAGGAATTATAGCTTTACAAACTATGGATTTGATCGAACATTAACCGTTTGAATTTTCTATATAGTTTACACAAAATATGAAGCATTCTGCCGACTTCCGCAGGTAAATTGGTGAAAGAAGAATTGCTGCTGTTCAGATCCGGTTTTTAATGGGTGACGAATATGCCAATTTACTGAGTTCCATATAGAAAAACAGCGGGTTAGAATGTTACCAAGGCAAGTGTTTTTAAAGGTTCGTCCGTGATGAAAGTTTGATTTTTGTCAGAACTCTTGCAATTTGCGGCCCTTTTCTGCTTGATACAAACAGGCAGCTTTTTTAGTTAAAAAGAAACATTTGACATACTAACGAGCTGAAAACCAAAAGTTAAAGCCAACAGATTTTATGACTTTTCAGGAAATTGACGCGAAAATCAAACAACTAGCTGCCACCAAAGGTGGAACCGGCGACGTAATCAAATTCTCAACCGATCAGGGAAACATTATCATTGACCGGGACGGAACGGTGACCAATGATGATCGCGAAGCGGATGTGACTATTGGTATTAGTGCCAAAGACTTAAGCAAACTAATGACTGGTGACTTGAACCCTATGATGGCGGTGATGATGGGTAAAATCAAGATCGAAGGGGATATGTCACTCGCCATGAAATTGCAGTCTTTGTTTTAAAGACTTGAACAATCAGGTATATAAATCGTAGGGGTTCAGTGCTCGAACCCCTACGATTTTATTTTATAATAGAATTTTTAGTGAATTTGTATAGTTTATGATTTGAATACCTGAGGCTTAGATATTTATCAAACCTCAACCATTATAGAATACAAACAGCAAACCAGTTTAGTAATGGCATCGACCATTTGTGCGTTAGCTACTCCACCTGGAGTAGGGGCAATTGCCGTTATTCGCGTTTCAGGCCCGGAATCTTTTCCGATTGTTCAAACCTTATTTCGAGGGAAAAATCTGGCTGAGCAAGCCAGCCATACCATTCATTTCGGAACGATCCGTGATGAAAAGGGCCAGGTGGTCGATGAAGTATTGATTAGCTTATTTAAAAATCCGCATTCCTACACCCGTGAAGATTCCATCGAAATTTCCTGTCACGGATCAGGTTTTATCATTCAGAAAATCCTGAGATTATTACTGAAAAAAGGCTGTCAGATGGCTCAACCGGGTGAGTTCACCCAACGAGCTTTTCTAAACGGTCAGCTTGATCTGGCCCAGGCCGAAGCCGTTTCTGACCTGATCGCTTCTGATTCGGAGGCAAGTCACCGGGCAGCTATTCATCAGATTCGGGGTGGCTTTTCGAAAGACATTGCTCAATTACGTGAGCAACTTATTCATTTTGCCTCATTAATTGAATTAGAACTAGATTTTGGCGAAGAGGATGTTGAATTTGCGGATCGTGATCAGTTACGAAGACTAATTAATTCGATTCGTAGAGCGTTACGGCCTCTAATCGATTCATTTGAGCTGGGGAATGTACTGAAAGAAGGAATTCCTGTGGCGATTGTAGGGCCGCCTAATGCAGGAAAATCTACCTTACTGAACGCCTTATTAAACGAAGAAAAAGCAATTGTTACCGAAATTGCCGGTACCACGCGGGATGTCATTGAAGACACACTGGTAATTGATGGCATCAAATTCCGAATTCTGGATACCGCCGGAATTCGCGAAACCAGCGATCGGGTAGAAGCTATTGGGGTAGAACGCTCACTAGCGGCGTTAGATCGAGCCGAAATTATTCTAAAACTAAACAGTGCTGACGTAACCAGCGAAGCCTTTGAAACGCTTTTTGCTAAACGAGTTGGAGAATCAACGAAAGTAATAGCCATTCAAACGAAAGCGGATTTAGGGAATACTCACCCCGCAGATCTTTCCATTTCTGCGGCAACAGGGCAGGGCATTGATGAGCTTCGCCAGCTGTTGGTAGAACGCGTAAAAACACACCGCACTAGTGATACTGTAGTTACGAATCTCCGGCATTTCGAACACCTGACCGCCACTGATGCTGCTTTACAACGTGCTCTTGACGGATTAGAGCACGGAATCACTCAGGACTGGCTCGCTATGGACATTCGGCAGTCCCTGCATCATCTGGGAGAAATAACCGGACAAATTACCACTGATGATTTGTTAGAGAATATATTTTCTAAGTTTTGTATCGGAAAGTAAAGACCTATTTTAGCCATCGAACCTGAAAGTATACAATAGATTTGAGTTAAAAAACAGGACAATACGGTGGCTATTTATATTCTAAAGAATAAAAATAATATTCAAAATACATAAAAAATATCCAAATAAGCTTGCGGTTACCAAAATGGTTGTATATTTACATCGTCTTTTATAACCAGCAACTGTTATGGAAAAGCTATCTGAAGAAAAGTATAAGGAACTTATACGGAGTAATTATCTGCCCAACCTGACACGTGATTTTTGGGATCAGCTCCAGAACATTATCCATCTTTTTGACGAAACAGAGCATTACTTTGGCTTAAGTGATGCCGAAAAAAAGGTGTATCGGCAACTCAGTAAAATAGAAGATATGGCAATGCAAATTTCATACATTGCCGAAATTGAAGCTGCCGACTACAATCCGGTATTTCCTTCGTATCCGTTTATTCCCGAGCAAAGGCAAATTGCTTAACGAATATCAATGATGTGAGTTCACCTGGGAGCGAAGAAAAAGTAAGGGTACCCTAATCATTGACCCTGAAATGGAGCAACGCTGGCTATCAGACCTGAGCCTGGTAATCCACGTATCCAGAGCCTGATAAAACCCTTTGATGAAAGGCAATTAAGTTACGAACGTCTTTCTCACACGAATCCGTTTTTCTTTTCGAGGACAGAGCTCTACGGTCAGATCAGGGCGAATCTGGCTGGACAAATAGATACTGTTAGTGGGTTTGTCATAAATCATTTTTTTAATAGAAAGTTAATGTCAGTTTAGTGGAGTCAGTGAAGCAATTTGCTGAAGGTTATTATTGGATAATTGATATTTATAGCTAAATCGACAAACCTCGGTCAGAGTCTGGCTGAGGTTTGTGTTTTTCTTTGGAATTGAACGATCTAGCTGATTTTTTTAGTAACAAGAAACTGTTCCATTGATAGTTAAGTGCTCAACTGAGCTCGTTTTCTTTTTAACTGTATAATACGCGGTCTATATATCTGGAGTGTTTTTGCAATATTTTTCGTTTCTACTAACCTTGATCTGTACTTTAAAATTTCTGGTGCTTGTTGTATCTTCGTCTGTCCTAGGGTAGACGTTCCGGATGAAATACGAAATTCTACAAACCCCATTCCATAACCATATGTTACTGAAATTTGAAGAGCATAGACCTGAAGAACAGGAACTCATTACTATATTGTATTTTCTATAAAGAGAATTTCCCATTGAAAGCGACCAAAATAACCAATGAAGTTTATTGATGAAAATCAGGAAGAGCGATCTTCACTGATAATCAATCGCAGAACATTTTTATATAGCTGTCTTTCCGCGGCAAGTCTGGTAAGCTGTAAAACGAAATCAGTAGAATCAGTTGAACCAGTTGTTGAATGGAGTGTAGCCTGTTTTGGAGATAGCCTGACTGCAGGAGCAGGAGGCACGCCTTATCCAGCATTACTTCAATATTATTTCAAAACATATTCAATTACTAACTACGGAGTTGGTGGGCAACGAGCTCAGGAAATTGCTGTGCGTCAGGGTGGTATACCCATCTATATGTCTATTGAGGGTGAGGCCTTTAATGGGTTAAATAATATAAAAATTACGAGTTTGAGCAACCAGTTTCTGACGGCTCCTAATGATACACAAACAGAAACCAAACAGGGAACACTGAACGGCATTGCCTGTATTGTCACTCGTACGGCTACGCTCAGCAGTAATAATGAACAGCTTGAATCGTATGTAGTAAGGCCAATTGACAGTAGTATAGCAGCGATTCCGGCTGATTCAATTTTCATTCCTGAAGAAGCTGAAAAATCGAAGTCGAAAATTCAGATCTTATGGATGGGTAGAAACGACGTGCCCATTTTGGATGATGTGGCAGAAATCATTGACCAGTGTGTAGAATACATTAACACACCTCGCAGATTTGTAATTATCGGAATACTTAACGCCTTAAGTCAGATAAAAGGTACGGACGAATACGACATTATTAAAAACTTCAATGACGCCCTGGCAGTGAAATACTCAGATCATTACGTTGCCGCGACGCCGCCTACTGAGGAAGAAATGGATTTCATGCATTATGCACCTTCTGAATACGATTTAATAGATATTGAGAATGGTACTTTTCCAAGAGGAATGCATGCCGATGATATTCACCTTAATACGTATGGATACCAATTAATTGCAAACCGCGTAGCCGATAGTTTTTACAAGAATAGTTATTAGAATAAGTGAGGTACCCATATACTCCTTTCTGAATGAAACTACCAGGCGTTGAATATGTAAACCCGGAAAAGAAAGCGGTTTACCCAAAACTTCTTATGTTCAAAAAATACCTGCCAGTATAATTTCGGATAGGTTAAATCCTGCCGCCTACCTAACATTGATTATGTTTCTACTGAAATGTTATGTATGCCTATTCTAGATTAGTTTCTCCATTTCTGCATGAGTAATTTGTATGCCTTCCTGGGAATTATTTGAAAAACACAGTGATTAATATAAAGAAAGCATACTGCCCAAAGCTTTGAAAAACGGTTGGCAGTTGAGGCGAATGGGCTGGCACAAATACTTCACAGATGAAGGATCTATAGTCGGAATGACTACATTTGGCGAGTCAGCTCCGGCAAAAGATCTATTAAAAGAATTTGGCTTTATGGTCGCACAAGGAATACGTACAAGTTTTTCTGGATGCAAAATTTTCTGGAGCGGAGTGGCACCTTCGTCGCCTGAATAAGGTTCACTCACTAGAAATAACCTTTACTAAATAGTTTATGGAAAACAATCGCGTAAGAGCCATTTATGATTACGGACAGAGTATCTGGCTCGATTACATTGAACGTAAGTTTATTAAGTCGGGTGAATTACAAAAACTTATAGATGAAGACGGAGTGCGGGGAATTACTTCAAACCCGGCTATTTTCGAAAAAGCCATTAGTGGAAGTTCAGAGTACGACGATCAGCTAAATGCCCTGGCAAAAGAAGAGAAGAGTGACGAGGCGATTTTTTACAGTCTGGCTATCAAGGATATTCAGGATGCCGCAGATTTGTTCGAACCTGTTTATGATCAACAAGAAGAAGGTGCAGATGGCTATGTGAGCCTGGAAGTTTCGCCTGAACTGGCTCGCGATACCCAGGGAACCACCAATCAGGCACTTGATCTTTGGAAACGGGTTGATCGTAAAAATGTAATGATCAAAATTCCCGGCACGGCCGAAGGCTTACCTGCCATTCGTAAGGCAATTAGTGAAGGAATCAATATTAACGTTACATTGCTCTTTGGCCTTGACCGCTACGAGGCAGTTACGGATGCATACCTTTCAGGACTCGAAGATCGGCTGGCGGCTGGGCAACCCATCGATAAGATTGCTTCAGTTGCAAGTTTCTTTTTAAGCCGCATCGACGTAATGGTCGATCCGCTTCTGAAAGAAAAAGGGAATGATGAATTGAAGGCAAAGGTTGCTGTGGCTTCCGCTAAAAAAGCCTATGAAATTTATCAGCGAGTTTTTACCAGCGAACGTTTCAAAAAGCTTGCAACTCAAGGGGCAAAACCACAACGTCTGCTGTGGGCAAGCACTAGTAGTAAAGATCCTTCTATTCCAGACACCTATTATGTTGAGGCCTTAATTGGCCCCAATACAGTTGATACCATTCCAATGGAAACCCTTGAGGCATTCCGTGATCATGGAACACCAGCCAGCAATCTGGAAAGCGGTCTTGAGGAGGCTACCGCAACCCTAAAAGCATTGGCAGATACCGGTATTAACCTGGCTGAAGTCACTACTAAACTTGAGGAAGAAGGAATTGATAAATTTATTAAACCCTATCAGAAATTACTGAAAGCTATTCATGATAAACGCTAGAACAAAGGAAACATGGCTCGCCGGGTTTCCTTTGTTCTAGCGTTTATCAACAAACATTG
>JASGGE010000137.1:0-9937 GCA_047605205.1 Siphonobacter sp. | reverse complement strand
GTTGTTTTTCTGTGGATGAGTTACGGGCCGGTAGTCACGTCGGTGAAGGCTAGCGTCTGGCGTGTTCCGGAGGAAGACATAACCCTAAAATCATTCTTGTGAAGTTTTGCAAAGGTAATGAGAACCCGGCACGTTGGCAACAGCTAAGGCAGGCTCAAGTAACAAAAAAAACGTCGGGAATTATCATCTTAACTTTTTAGCGTTTCCGGAAATAAACCTGAAAAGGCCATACCCAGATAAGCCCCGGGGGTATAGATTTAGTTATTATTCATTCCCAGTAGATAATCAAGCGGATATCCACTAAAAATTGAAGGTACCTACGTATTTAATAAAACCTAACATCTGCGGCCTTACTTTGTTTATCTTCTTTGACTATTAATGATAAACGTAGAAGGTTTCTACGCCCTAATCTTACATTCTCATTACTTAACAGATAAGACCGTTCTTCCTAAACACAAACCGTTTGTCATTACCTTTTTTTCTATTTTGGATGGAAGATGTTAAATATATATTATTGTAATATCATTTTAATATCAATCTTATGAAAGAAAATATTATCAAACCACAGTCTGGATACAGTATGGCGGGGCTGGTTATTTTGCTGATACTAGCCTTTATCGTGATGTCAATGTTAGGTACTCCGTTTAACTGGATACCTGTCGTTTTGGCCGTTATATTATCCGGTGGCTTTTATATTGTTAATCCTAATAAGGCTAAAATCCTGATGTTATTTGGAGAATACGTAGGCACCGTAAAAGAATCAGGCTTTAAGTGGTCTAATCCGCTGTATCTGAAATCGAGTATTTCCTTGCGGGCACGCAATCTGGAAGGAGATAAAATAAAGGTTAATGACTTACTGGGGAATCCGATTGTAATTGGGGCAGTAGTAGTTTGGCAGGTTGAAGAAACCGCTAAAGCCAAGTTTGAAGTTGATGATTTTGTGCAATACGTAAAACTTCAAAGTGATGCTGCGTTGCGACACCTGGCGGGTAGTTATGCTTACGATCACTTTGAAGAAGAACAGGCCGAAATTACCCTGCGTTCGGGCGGAGATTTAATCAATGAAAAGCTTGAGACTGAATTAAGTGAACGCTTGGCTCGGGCAGGGGTTAATGTCCTGGAGGCACGAATTACGCACTTGGCTTATGCTGAAGAAATTGCACACGCAATGTTGCAACGTCAGCAGGCAACAGCAATAGTAGCAGCCAGAACCAAAATTGTAGAAGGGGCCGTCGGAATGGTGGATCTGGCCTTGAAACGCCTTACTGCCGATGAAATTGTTGAGTTAGATGAAGAGAAAAAAGCGGCTATGGTTAGTAACTTACTAGTGGTATTATGTTCAGATAAATCGGCCAATCCCGTAATTAATGCGGGAACGCTCTATCATTAACCGTATCGCTTTATCTTCTTGACAGGCAAATGAGTAAGGAAAAAGAAGCTAAAAAAGCCTTTGTATTACGAATGGCTCCCGAGCAGTTGTCGGCCTTGCAGAAGTGGGCAGATGATGAATTTCGTAGTCTGAATGGGCAGATTGAATATTTACTTCATGAAGCCTTAAAAGCGAACAATCGCTTACCTAAAGATAGAAACGCGTAAATCTTGTAAAAGAGTCAGATAATGTCTGACTCTTTTTTATTTTAGCCTAATAATTGGGTAAATAGGGTTATTGTGCCAATTATATTTGTTTTTTAGCTAAAAATGTAGCTTTTTGAGGAATAAATTGCTACGTATGTCAGAACAGTCTTCGCCCACTTTTAAACAGGAATTAGGTTTGCTGGATAGTACCCTTATTGTGGTTGGCTCCATGATTGGTTCGGGTATTTTTATTGTATCAGCCGACGTACTGCGTCAGTTAGGTTCGCCGGGTTATTTACTGGTTGCCTGGATTATTACGGGTATTTTAACCATGATCGGGGCTTTGAGTTACGGCGAACTGGCCGGAATGATGCCTAAAGCCGGTGGACAATATGTGTATCTGCAGCAGGCCTATCATCCCCTGGTTGGATTCCTGTATGGATGGTCTTTATTTCTGGTTATTGAAACCGGAACCATTGCCGCTGTAGCAGTAGCTTTTGCTCGTTATTCGGCGATTCTTTTTCCATTTTTTGACGAACGGAATGTTATCGCAGACCTGGGTTTTACGAAAATCAGTACGACACAATTACTGGCCGGCGGAGCCGTCATTTTTCTAACCTGGGTGAATATTCAGGGAGTTCGTGAGGCGAAAATGGTTCAACGATTATTCACCTTCACCAAAACGGCTGCTTTGCTAGGGCTGGTGTTACTAGGGTTATGGGTAGGGTTGAAAAGTGAGTTTTGGGCAATCAATAGTGAATCGTTCTGGGGGCCTTTTCAAACCAAGGTAGAAAGTGGTAAAGTAGTCAGTACTGCACCTTTGTCGGGTTGGCCGCTTTGGAGTGCTTTTGGGCTAGCGTTGGTTGGGCCTCTGTTTTCTTCTTCTGCCTGGAATAACATTACTTATACGGCCGGAGAAATCAAACAACCTCATAAAAATATTCCCCTGAGTTTGTTCTGGGGCACTCTGATTGTTAGCGTATTGTACATAATGGCAAATGTGGTTTATCTGATGCTTTTACCAGCAAAAGGCAGCCCAGATGCAGCTGAGGTAGTGGGGCGGGGCATTATGTTTGCCCTTAATGACCGGGTAGGTACGGCCGCGGCTGAGATGATTTTCGGGACGGCTGGCATTTTAATCATGACTTTATTCATTATGATTTCTACATTCGGTTGTGATAATGGTATCATCCTTTCAGGGGCACGTGTATATTATGCCATGGCCAAAGATGGCCTCTTTTTACCACGGGCCGGGCAATTAAATAAAAACGGAGTCCCTGGGTTTGCTCTGATTATTCAATGCGTTTGGACTTTATTATTATGCTTTTCGGGTACGTACGGTCAACTGCTAGACTATGTAGTCTTTACCATTCTGGTATTTTATATTCTGACTATTGGAGCTGTTTTTGTGCTTCGTAAAAAAGAACCGCATACTCCCAGACCGTATCGGGCACTGGGTTACCCCGTATTTCCGTTGATTTTTATTTTAGTAGGTGCTGCCATTTCCGTTGATTTATTGATTTACAAACCTTTTACCAGTTGGGCAGGGGTTATTATTGTTGCCACGGGTATACCCGTTTATTATCTGATTCAACGGACGAAACGAAAATATGCCAATCATTCAGCTTCAACGTACTAGAGAGTGGTTCAATCGTAGGGTTGCCTATACCGTTTTGGTTTCGAAATCGTTGGGTATTGATTCAAAAAATTTACCGTTAACCCCCCAGAAAGTCACTGTTTTGTAGTGGCTTTGGGGGGTTAACGGCACCTAAATAGCTTTAGATTTTACGTAATAGTTAATATCGACGGTCAATGAAGTGTTTCCTTTTGCTGACTGTCTTTTCCAGTCAGTAGTAGGGGTAAGATTAACAGTGGAATTGCCTAACTTCACTTTGACAGGCATGGCAAATCCGGGGACGCAATTGGTCCAGCGATATTCCAGCTTGCCATTTTTAAAAGTATATTCCAGTGTTGGAATACGAATATCTCTCAGATACTGATCAAAAATTTTCCCTAAATCCAATTCCAGGAAAGTACTCATAAAGGTTTCGATCTGGGTAGCAGTTACTGTCTGATGATAAAAAGTTTTATTGAGCCCCAACAGCATTTGGTGCCAACGTTCGTCATTATTAACCAATTGCCGGATGGTGTGCAGCATATTGCCGCCTTTATAATACATATCACCCGAACCCGAGAAATTTACATTGTATATCCCCTGAACAGGGCGATCGTTCCGGATTAGCTTCCGGCAGCCGATCACATAATCGGCACCAGCTTGTTTGCCGTAGTAATATTCTGTAAATAAAGACTCCGAGTAGTTCGTAAAGGATTCATGAATCCACATATCGGCTACGTCACGGTTGGTAATATTATTCGCGAACCACTCGTGACCTGATTCATGGACAATGATAAAATCCCATTTCATTCCCCAGCCTGTACCTGATAAATCCCGGCCTAAATATCCATTTTTAAACTTATTGCCATACGTTACAGAACCCTGGTGTTCCATACCCAGATAAGGAACTTCCACAAGTTTATAACCATCCTTGTAGAATGGGTAGGGCCCAAACCAGTATTCAAAGGCTTTCAGCATCAGCGGCACTTGCTGAAATTGCTTGCGGGCGGGCTCGAGGTGTTCGGGCAGTACATAAAAATTAAGAGCCAGAGGGCCATTCAAGCCTTGATACGTATCCGACCAATGAGCATATTTGGCGGCATTGAGGTTAACCCCATAATTGTTAATTGGGTTATCTACGAACCAGTTAAAGGTACGAGTCCCATCGGCATTTTCAGTAACCTCCACAAGCTTGCCATTAGATACATCCAGTAAAGGCTTAGGCACCGTAATACTGATTCGCATACTATCCGACTCATCGTATGGATGATCTTTACAGGGCCACCATGAGCTGGCTCCCAAGCCCTGACAGGCCGTGGCGATAAATGGGTTACCCTCTTTGTCTTGCTTATAGACAAAGCCCCCATCCCAGGGTGGACGCCGAGCCTTGTGTGGTTTTCCGTCATAATATACGGTTATGGCTTCTAAATGGCCAGGTAGCTGAGGTTTATCAAGCGTTACAAAATAAGCATCATCATCCTGACGGAACTTCAGCGTTTTTCCGTCCTGTACAATTTGAGTAACCCGCATGGCTCGTTGCAGGTCAATCTGCATTTCCTGAGCAGATTCCAATACCTTATACCAGATTTCGTTACTCCCTGCCAGCGAGCTGTCTTTTACATTGAGCCGAATTTTTAAATGGTAATAAGTTAAATCCCACCAGGTACGCTGGGGTGTAATAGTTCCCCGAAGGGTATCATCATGGGTGAATTGATACTGTTGAGCCCAGACATAACCAGGCAGTAATATTAAAAAAAATGAAACGTATTTAACCATAAGTAATGCGGGTGGATTACAGGTGGACAAGGGCATTTGTTGAAAGAAAAATGATTTTTAACTACTGACTAATTCATTAATCGGGTAGGCGTCTGACCATGATGTCTTTAAAGTAAACTTTACTGGCTGGGTCGTGGCCCTGAAGGGCAAAGGTGCCCTGATCAATTTTACGATCTTTATCACCTTCTGAGCGATTTAAGGGGGTTGGTTCTGTATAGTCAACAACAGTTTTGTCATTTATTTTGGTGATGATGCGTTTTCCGTTTACAATAATCCGTTGAGTATACCACTCATTATCTTTCACGTAGGTTTCTTTTACGTCCTGTATACCATATAAACTCCCGGTACGCCGCCAGTCGGTATGTGAATTATTTACCTGTACTTCATATCCCTTTGAAGGCCAGCCAGATTCCTGATACTTTGTATGGAAGTATATACCCGAATTGGAACCTGGTGTAGTCATTACTTTCGCCTTAAATTCAAAATTTTTAAAGGAGTGATTAGCTCCATCGTAAAACAAATGGGCCGTTGGCCCTGCCACCACTATTGCTCCGTCTTTTACACTAAAGGTTCCGGCATTTTCACCCACTTTCCAGCCATTTAAAGTCTTCCCGTCAAACAATGAAGTCCATTTTTCCTGTGGAGCATTACTATCTGCACAAAACATGAAATTTACGCAAATCGCTAAAGCTAAAATCAAAAAAAAGGCTTTTTTCATGGTATTTCGTTTAGAGGGTTACTAATTATGGCAAAAAAGGATCTGAATTAACAATTTACCAGCAGAATGGAAATTACAAAGATAAATGTATTTCTTTTGACGAAAAGCTTCATTTGTTTGTTTCTTGAAATCATCTTTATTGAGAAGAACCTATTAAAAAACGCAATTTAATAAGGTAGAGCAGAATTGTAACCCATACTGCTGGCATAGTTTCTTCTGATTAATGGTAACTAACAATACATTTACTATGGATTCATTTGCAGCCACAGCCAGCGGATTAGTTGGAGCTTGTACGCTCACTATATTACATGAAACGGCCCGCCATAACGTTTCTAATGCTCCGCGAATTGACATTTTTAGAAAACGGGCCCTTGCTAAATTACTACCCAACGGAATGACTCATTCGGGTGAAAACCTTGAAAAAGATTCTTTCGTCGGGACTATTCTCTCCAATGCTACTTACTATGGTATGATAAGTGTAGATAAACCCAAACATGGCCTTCGGAATGGTGCTATTTTAGGTTTAGTGGCAGGCTTAGGGGCCGTTTTATTACCCGAATCTCTTGGTTTAGACAAAGCCACTGGTTCCCGTACTACGGCCACTACTTTAATGACTATCGGCAGGTATCTGGCTGGTGGTGTAGCAGCGGGTTTAACCTATCAGTTGATTGGCAAAAGGAATTAAATCGGAAGAGAATCATGACTTTAATCACTGATTATCAGATAAGTTATCTAACTATTTTACTGGATTCATGAATTGCCAGGACTATCCAACTGCCATTCATGAATCCAGTAAAACATAGGCCAGAATAGGTGTATTATTCATACCATTTTTCGTAGACTTCTTCTTTCATTAATTGAGTAAACTGTTTGAAATTATCAATATTTAAATAATTGGGCGAAGACATGATTTGCAGAGGAATGGCTTCGCCCATTTTATGATAAGGCGGCTGGAAATAGTGATAAGGATTAAGTACAAAACCCAGGCGTTGATAAAAATAAATACGTTTCTGATTTAATAAGTCAGTAGGAGGTTGCACTTCCAGTAAAAAAGGTCTTTTGGTTATTGCTAATAGTTCTTTCATTACCAGCGTACCATAGCCTTTTGCTCGTTGGGTAGCATCTACAGCAAGGTATTCCAGAAAATCAAATTTTTCAAACGTCCAGAGTACCGCCAGAGCGAGTACTTGTTGCCCTTCTTCATAAACAAGCAAAGCCATCCGTTCATCCTTTAATACACACTGGAGAGAGTAAAAGTCACGTCGTTCAGTTGGATGAAAAGAAGCCTGAAGTAAATCCCAGATTGCAGCAAAATGCGGGTGATTAACGGACGTTATGCGTTGCATAAGATGAACAGATGAATATGAAAATAAGCACTCACGTATCAGAGAACGAATTAGCGAAGGGAACCCTGGCCACTTTTAATAGTACAGGTATTTTTTTTGCTTTTAAGGTAAAAATTGTACTATTTTAAGAAGTTGCGATTTTGTGTGAACGACTATTTCGAATGTTCTGTTAATTTCGTAATGCTAATATATAGTGTACGTTAATGTTTTTATAGGTGTCTCACTATGAATCAATTATCTTTTTTGATCGCTCGCCTGGCAATTGGGATGAGCTTTTTGGGTCATGGATTGGTTCGCTTGCCCAAACTAGGAGGTTTCAGTGCCTGGATGGTTGGGAAATTTAAAGATTCCTTGTTGCCCGAAGCACTGGTTATTCCATTTAGTTACGCTTTACCTTTTGCTGAGTTTGCCGTGGGCTTATTCATTATACTTGGATGGTTTACTAAAGAGGCACTGGTAGCGGGTGGTATCGTTGTGATCATATTGATTTTTGGTTCTTCAATGGTTGAAGACTGGGGCTCCATTCCCAGTCAACTACTTCATATCCTTTTTGTAGTGGGTTTACTCTCTTACGAAAAACAGTACAATGCATTTAGTTTAGATAAACGCTTCTGAGTGTTCAGATCTGATGCTTCCCTTTTGATAATGATACGTATGAAAAAAAATTTGATTTCCCTGACTGTAGGTGGGTTCGGTATTGGAATGACCGAATTTGTGATGATGGGTATTCTGCCCGATATCGCCAAGTCGCTGAATATTTCTATTCCAGTAGCAGGACACTTGATCTCTTCTTATGCACTGGGCGTAGTGTTAGGGGCTCCGATATTGGTAGGCATTGCCGGAAATTATCCACCCAAGAAAATCCTGTTGGGTTTGATGGCTTTATTTACGGTATTTAATGGCCTTTCGGCGTTTGCTCCAAATTATGAAGTCATGATGCTGACGCGTTTGCTTTCGGGCTTACCACACGGAGCATTCTTTGGGGTAGGAGCCGTAGTTGCCAGTCGACTGGCTGATCCAGGGAAAGAAGCCCAGGCTATTTCCATGATGTTTGCAGGGTTAACCATTGCTAATATTATTGGTGTTCCACTGGGAACGTATATTGGCCATACCATGAGCTGGCGGTTAACCTTCCTGATTATTTCAGGAATTGGCTTAATTACGATGTTGAGCATTCAGCAATTATTACCCGCTATGCCAGCCGTGAGCGACTCAAACATTGTAAAGGAATTAAAACTTTTCACTCACGTAGAGCCCTGGTTAATTCTGGGTATTACGGCAATTGGTACGGGTGGTTTGTTTGCCTGGTTTAGTTATATCGCCCCTCTGTTAACAGATGTGTCGGGTTTTACCAGTCAGCAGCTTACCTATATTTTGATGTTGGCAGGTGTAGGTATGGCGGTCGGAAATCTTATTGCCGGGCGAGTGGCTGACTTTACTACACCCATTAAAGCAACCGCTCTGTTCCTGATATTAATGGTGGTTTGCTTGATGGTAGTGTCATTCGTTGCTCCGTTTAAAGTTCCAACGTTGGTTATGACGTTTATTACCGGAGCCGTTTCTTTTTCTTTAGGAGCTCCCATCCAAATTCTGATGATACGGGCTGCTAATGGTTCTGAAATGCTGGCCTCTTCCGTAAGTCAGGCTGGCTTCAATATCGGCAATGCTCTTGGGGCTTATCTGGGAGGATTACCCATCGCCGCCGGATTGGGATATACCTCGCCCCAATGGGTAGGAGCAATACTTGCATTTACCGGATTTATGATGGCAGTGATGGTCTATTATCGCCAGAAAAACGCCTATAGCCTGGCAACTGAAACAGCAGAGGTATAATAAAAATCAGGAAGAATGCCCCCTGGTTAGCACTGCTAACCACAGGGGGCGTGGTGAAGAAGTTAATTTAGTGTGTCGTTACCAAAGCCGATGGATTTAGGTTTCACTGTTTAATGTTTCACCGACCTGTCTTTTCAAATAAGTACTATAGTCGGTTAGTTGGGCGTCATATTCACTATTCATCATGGGCGAACTAAGCATGAAATTAGCAGTAGCCCGATTACATGCCATTGGAATATTCCAAACGACGGCTAGTCGCAATAGAGCTTTTACATCCGGATCATGCGGTTGAGATTCCATTGGGTCCCAGAAGAAAATGATCGCGTCAATTTTTTCTTCGGCAATCATGGCCCCAATCTGCTGATCGCCCCCTAAAGGCCCTGAAAGTAATTTCGTTACGGATAATTCAAGAACCGATTCAATTAATTTGCCGGTAGTACCTGTTGCGAATAAAACGTGTTTACTCAGCGTTTCCCGGTTTTGGGTTGCCCACTCTAGTAATTCAGCTTTTTTATGATCATGTGCCACGAGTGCAATTCGTTTGCAGGCACTAATGTGTCTAACTGCCATGTTACATCAGTTTTCAGTTTATGATTTTCAGCTTTCCAGATCCAGGAAATCACCATCTGATAATTCCAGTCGTTCTCTACTATCCTGTGCCTTGCCGGAACTTTTCGCCGCATGCTTGCATATTTTGAATAGTTGAAACGTGCATTACGAATTCAGTAAGAGGCACCACATAACAGAATTAATAAGGGGCATAAAATTTACTAAACGATAAGAGAAATTACCCAACGGTTATTTAACGGGCTTGTATTACAAAAAGGTGTTCCAATTTCGTGAAAGATTAATAAGAAGTGTTTATTTTACCTTAAAGTCTTCCATAATTTCAGGAGTGAGTTTAGTGGCATAGTCCTTTTGCTTATATATTACCCCTGGTTTATTGGTAGCTTGTAAGTATCGATGATTGTTTTGCCTGCCAACATGACAGGTATGTTTAGCATAGTATGAATAATAAAAAAGACTTTAACAACCTGCGTCTGGTCGAAATGTCCGATTTTGAAAATATGGAAA
>JASGGE010000136.1:0-10098 GCA_047605205.1 Siphonobacter sp. | reverse complement strand
GGTTATAACCATTCACGTAACGATCGTAACCGTCAGGGTTAACGCAAGGATCAATGATAACAACGGTGTTTTTCAAGGATTCTTTCGCTTCACCTTTCAACAGATCGTATAATACAATCATGGCGGCTTCAGATGACACGTTTTCATTTCCGTGAATGCTATAACTCATCCAGGCAATGGGGACATCTTTGCCCGTAGACGTGCCCTCGGCCAAGCCGATTGATTTGAGGTGATTGGTACGAATCTCTTCTATGTGGGAAAAATTTTCTTCTGAAGCAACCACAGCAACCACGAGTGGGCGGTTTTCATAAGTAGTACCGTACGTCTGGAGCTTTACTTGCTTAGGGAACTGCCTGGAGATATACTCGAAATAGTCCATTACACGATAATGAGGTGTGCAACGGACAGTGCCGGGTTCATAGCCAAGAAACTCTTTAGGAGAAAGCTGGGAAAAAGCCTGAAAAGTACAGGCGATTAGGAATAACAGGAGGGAAACTTTTTTCATGCCGATGTCATGTAATTTTTCGGGGAACCCAAAATTAGGCGAATTTTCTGCTAGAAAGAGCCATTTCCTCCAAAAGATAATCTGTAAAGCGACTAAATAGGATTAACCCGTGATGAAGTGGTAACCTACTCCTTTAATCGTAACAAGTTGCAATTGGTCATCTTCTTTTAGGTAATCTCGTAAACGAGTGATGTATACATCCAGATTTCGGGAATTAAAAAAGGAATCATCGCCCCATACTCGCATGAGGATATCCTTACGAGCAATGGTCTGGTGTTGATGTTCACACAGGATACGTAACAACTCATTTTCCCGATGAGATAATTTACGGGTTTGATCGTTGATCCTCAGTTCATATTTCTGAGGCCAGAATTCATATTTACCCAACGACATGGCTGCGGGTGTTTTCCCTATGGGGTTATTCTGATTCATTCGCAATAAATTCTGAATACGAACCAGAAGCTCTTCCATGCTGAAGGGTTTGCGTAGATAGTCATTTCCGCCAATCTCAAATCCATGAACAACATCTTCAACCTGTGTCTTAGCCGTCAGGAATAAGATGGGGAGTTGAGGAAATCGTTGACGAATGTCTTTGGCGATCGAAAATCCATCCCGATTGGGTAACATAACATCTAATACACACAGGTCGGGTGTGAAGCGATCTAACTCTGGTAAAACGGCCAGGCCATCAGTTACCATATTTACTTCTAATTGACGGCTTTCTAAACTTTCCTTGACAATTCTTCCAAGAAAAGGCTCGTCTTCTACGTATAAAATCCTGGTTTTCATCGGCTAAATATCAAATCAAAGGTGCTGCCTTTTCCTATTTCACTGTGCAATGTAATTTTCCCAGCGTGGGACAATACAATCTGATTAACGTAACTTAAGCCCAAGCCATGGCCTTTGATGTTATGTACATTCCCGGTAGGTACTCGAAAAAATTTCTCAAATATTTGCTGCTGATAATGCGGGGCTATACCAATTCCTTCATCTTGTACACTGAGGTATAAGAAATTCCCCTGATCTTCAAGTATAATTTGAATAACTGGCCGGCCGTTACTGTATTTAAGGGCATTATCAATCAGGTTATAGAGTACATTCATGAAATGCACGCGATCAACTGATAAGTTAAAGTTTGTTCCTATTTTTTCAAACTGAACATCAGCTTGATTTTTTTCGAATTGAAACTTTAATGAATGAATAATTTCGTCAACTAACAACGAAACATCTAATATTTCGAAATGATAAACCTGTCGCTGTTGATCAAATAAAGCCGTTCGCAATACTTTATCGACCAGTAAATTCAGACGACTCAATTCCATTTTTGAAATAGCCAGGTATTCCTTCGTACGGTTGGGGTCTTTTAAAGCATCAAAGTTAGCCAGGGCCTCAATGGCTACATTTACGGTTGAAATAGGCGTTTTTAACTCATGAGAAACATTACTGATAAAGTCGTTTTTTAGCTCAGTTAAACGCTGTTGCTGCTTTAAACTTCTGAAAACCACAATAAACGCTGCCGAAGTAAGTCCTAACAGAAATACTGAGAATAAGATCTGGGGCAGGAGCCTTTTAAATAATAAGCCTTGGTAATTAATCAGATAGGCGACGTAAAAATCCCGTGGAGGTAAACCAGCCTGATACGAAGCGGTATGAAGGGAATCAAGTGAGCGGTGAGCGGGTTCATGTAATCGGATGATTCGGGCATCAACTGCTATTTTAGAACTATCTAATTCTAGCTTGAACCGTTCACCAAGTTCCTTTATTCGTAATGAGTCCTGAATCTGGTCAGGTGCGAAGTGAAGTGTATCGTGCGATAATTTCCCCAAGATCGAAGGCATGATTCGGGCAAAAAGATTAGAGCGGCGTGGTCTGGGATAATCATTATAGTCTTCATCCCGCATATCCATAGGCGGATGATGGCGGTGAATAATTGTATCTTTTGTTTGGATAACAATATCTCTGTTACGAAATACCTGAACAACAGTATCAGCTCTGGGTTCGCGACTGGGAATATGATTTTTTTTTGAAGCCCTTGTTGAATCTTCAAAGGGGCGAATAAACCGCCGCATAATGAGACTATCCTGCAAGGCATTTACTGATCGAAAAAAAGGCTGACTGGTTTCGGCGGCCAGCAGACGTTTTTGCTCGGTATAACTATGCATTAGCCACCAGCCTAAGAAAATACTCAAAACAAGCAGGCAGCTGGTTATCAATCCAATAAGAATTTGGTTTGATGAAAAGGGCTTTGGGTACCACATGAGTCAAAGATATAGCCTTTTCGAAATATCAAAACCAATATTAACGTTGATTAACTTTATTGTCAGCTTAGTTAACACGCTGATCTTCTAGCTTTGTTCGGTATAAAATTCCTTTGAATATGAAGAAAACTGCTTTGGCTGTGCTGAGCCTACTCAGTGTCTCGGCCTTTGCCCAAAAAACAGAAGGCGTTCTGACCTATACGCAAAAGACGGACTTGAGCAGTCGGATGCAAAATATGGATCCGGCCATGAAAGCTCGAATGCCAGAAAGTATAACGAGTCAATTTCAGTTAGCTTTTACCCCTCAGGAAGCACTCTACGAACCCGCCACTGCTGTAGATGACAATGCGGGTGGTTTTGGTGGAGGGTCAGGTGGTGGTCCAGGGGGGGGCGGCCCTGGTGGTGGTGGCCCAGGCGGTGGCGGACCAATGCGTTTTGGGGGTGGTTCTAAAACTACCGTATACACTCAGATTGCTGAACGGAAGCGAGTTGATGTGCGAGATGGATTTGGTGAAAAATATCGAATCCTGGATACTTTGGTAAATCAACGATGGAAA
The DNA here is from genome assembly GCA_047605205.1 of Siphonobacter sp. Lineage (GTDB taxonomy): Bacteria > Bacteroidota > Bacteroidia > Cytophagales > Spirosomataceae > Siphonobacter. The sequence goes on along the minus strand of JASGGE010000136.1, from coordinate 6,778 downwards.
CTGGCTAAAGAAACGAAAACGATTAAAGGATTTGTTTGCCAGAAAGCAACCTTTACGGATACCATGCAAGTACAGCAACGTATGATGATGGGCCCCGGAGGGCCTCCTTCTGGAGGAAACCAGAATGAAGAGAATCAAGGCCCTAAAACGCGTACCATTGTTGCCTGGTATGCTCCTGAAATTCCGGTGCCTATTGGTCCCGAACGCTATAGTGGTTTACCAGGTTTAATTCTGGAAGTAGATATTAATAACGGCGAAACCCTCTATACCGTTACTGAAATGGAGTGGCGTAAACCCAAAAGTTCTGAGCTAAAAGCTCCCAAAGGAGGTAAGGCTATTACAGAACAGGAATATCGGGAGATCATGAAAAAGAAGATGGAAGAGATGATGAAAAACGGCGGTGGCCGGACGCGTCCTAATAACTAAAAAAGTTAAGTTTTAAGAGATTATAGAGAAGCCCGCCTGGTATTTTCCAGGCGGGCTTCTTATTGTTATGAAGTAGGCATCTCTTGGGGGTTCCTACATCCGAATCATCATTGGACCACCTTGCCCCATTCGGCGATTATTATTTCCACCCATGCCGGCTTTGTTTTTCAACGAATAGGTAAAGGTTAGCAGGAAATAGCGGGCTAATGACCGAATTCGTTCTTCCTGATAGTAGTTAACCTGAGCCGAACGGTTAATTACTACATTCCGGTTCAGTAAATCGGTAGCACTTAGTTTGATTTCACCGACATTTCCTTTTAACACATACCTAGTAATCGAAGCATTCCAGATCGGAATTTTCTGATTATAGTTCTGACCTGTTAATACCTGATAATTAATCGAACTACCAATCGCCCATGTACTGGTAATGTTCCAGTTCGCGTCGAGGGTATAACGTTGAGTCAGGTAATTCTGATTCATGGATGATTGCAATGAGTACCGGGTCTGATTAAGTGACAGGTTCACGCCTGCATTCACATCAAAATTAGTATCGTTGCGATAATCTAAACGAGAGCCCAGGTTAGTAACAACCGTATTCGTTCTATTCTGTACTTCGTTAACAATGCTAATTCCACGGTTATAAGTAACGCCCATGTTGGCATTTACCCGCATCCCCTTAAACCGTTGAATGGGTGAACCAAAACCTACAAACGTATTTCCCTGAATGTTGTTCGGTACGTTGACAGGTTGTGTCGTGGTGACCAGTTGATCACTAACGGATTGTGAAGACGAAATTTTGTTTGTCGTATAGGTCAAAAAGGCATTACCGAAGAAGTTCCGGAAACGTGTAGTATTGAATGAAAAATAATTCAATGAGAATGCATGACTGTATTCGGGCCGTAAATCAGGGTTACCCATACTGATATTCAAGGGATCAGTGTTATCAACGATGGGTTGTAACTGAGTAAGGCTAGGCTGGGTAACACTGGTTTCGTACCTGAAATTCAGGTTTCGAGTATTCGACATGTTATACGTCATCCGCACATTAGGTAACAGATTCGTGTATTGACGATTAATCTTTGTATCGGTTAATGGAAACTCACCGACCAGATTAGCATCCTGTAAATTTAACCCCGTCGAAACGTTAATGGAGTTCCCTACGTACCGATAGTTCAAACCGCCTCGATGATAATAATACTGGTTATCATATTTATTGGTTAACTGACTATTCAGGGTGGAAAGGTCACCTTCAATATCATATACCTGACGATTGGTATTGTTCAGGTTCATCTGATAGGAGTAGTTCATTTCCAGGAAGGTACGTTTACCCAGTGGCTCAATATAGAAGGCTGTTAAACCGTAATTGATTTTCCCATTTTTCTGAGAATCGTCCTGAAGCGTAGTGTCTGCCGTACTCGTATCATAATACTGATTGAGAGCATTAATAACACCTTTTCGTTTGTCATTATTTAACCCGAAAATAAGATTGGCAGTGAAGGTGCGGCCCTTCTTTATAAACCGGTGACGAAGAGCAAGGTTAGAACTCAGCGTGTAGGCATCACCATGATAATTATTAATCCGATTCCCCTCGTTTTGAAGGCTGCCATCTGTTGTATACGTTTGCGTTAGACTATTCGTGTAGTAATCACTGCTGGTAATAGAACCCGTATTTGTCCAACGAATGGTATTTACTGAATCCAGCTGATGCTCAATATTCAGATTAAGTCGGTGATTTAAGTTTTTATTGGTAGTATGGCTATTTTGCAAGCTTTTATAATTGCCGCTTTCGAGGTAGTTTTCCTTATCTACGTCTTTATCAATGACACTACTTACCTTGTTAATCAGATAATTACCATCAATTTTAGTCTTTTTGTTAAGCTGCTGATAGAAGTTTAACCCACCTGAGCCTGACGTAACAAAACCGGATGAGGTCTGACCGCTTACATTTACAGAAGGACTGCTTGAGGAACTAGATCCGCTACTACTACTGCTACTTGAACTACTACTAGAGCTACTGCTTGAACTACTACTGGAGCTACTAACCGATGAAAAATTAAAATAATCATTCATCGTGAAGCCTTGCTGATTGATATTATTCAGGGTACCAACGAGCGAAAATTGCTGGTCTTTTGAAAAGCGGTTCAAATTCAGGCGGGCAGCATAACGATCCTGATCCCCATAACCAAAAGAGCCCGTTCCAAAAATGCCTTTCTTGAAGTCTTCCTTTAATTCGAGGTTAATCGTTTTTTCCCGCGTACCATCATCTACACCCGAAAAGCGTGACTGCTCTGACTTGCGATCGAACAACTGAACAGCTTTAATGGCTTCGGCAGCCAGATTTTTAGTGGCCATTTTTGGGTCTGTACCAAAAAATTCTTTACCATCTACCAAAATTCGCTGTACTTCTTTGCCGTGTGCCTTTACGGTTCCGTCACTTTCTACTTCCACTCCAGGTAAGCGTTTCAGAAGCTCTTCTACTGTAGCATTAGGACGGGTTTTAAAGGAATCAGCATTAAATTCTACGGTATCATGCCGCATGGTAATAGGAGCTTTCTCGCCTTTTACGATTACCTCTTTAAGATCCTTACCTTTCGGTTTCAACTTAAGGGTACCTAAATCAGCCGTACTTACCAATTGTTCGTAATCTACATAACTGACGTGAGTAATTCTTAATAAATAACTGGGTAGGGAAAGACTTTTGAACGAAAATTCGCCTTTCGCATCACTGTTGGAAAACTCCACCAGAGTAGAGTCTTTGGTATCCAGCAACATGACCGAAGCACTCGGAATAGCAATTCCTGAAGAGTCGGCTAATTTACCTTTCAGATTCCAGCGAGTCGTTTGGGCAGAGGCCCAGGTTGATAGGAATAGAAAACAGAATAGGAGCAGATAATTGTTTTTCATTGGGGAAAGATTTCTCTCCACGAAAGTATTTTATGCCTCTTCAGGAAGCGGTTAACCAACCTTTCTTTAACGTTAAATAAGGTTAATGAGGTGTCAAAGCAGAATGAAGTGCCAGGATTACTCATGGAAAGAAATGTATTCAAACCTTGGCCTTATGAAACTTTATACCACTTTACTCACTAGTTTTGCGGCATTGTATTAACAGAATCATGTTTTCTTCTTTCAGACAAATTATTGGTTTATTGATATTGGTCGGCGGTTTGTGGGCTTGCTCGTCAGAAGAAGAACATGAAGGTTTGAAAATTCCGCCTTTACCTACGCAAGGATTTTCTTCCCGGAAAGCGTTAGACTTATTAAACCAGGTCATTCGCCAATATCCCGATGCTGCGGATAATTATCAGAAACGTGCGGAAATTTTTTTTGAACAGGGCAATCTGGATGCCGCCTTGGAAGATATTAACCAGGCCATTGAACTGAAACGAAATATTGGCCGGTACTATGTAACCAAAGCTCGTATTTTACGAGCTAAAAATCAGATTGACGAGGCATTGAAAGCGGCCCAACGGGCGGAAATTCTCAACGTACGTACACCAGAAATCTACGTGTTACTGGCTGATTTGTATCAGCGGGTTTATCAGCTTAACAAAGCGAACCAGTATATCAGTAGAACCTTGCAGATTAATCCATTTTACGGAGAAGCCTATTTTTACCGGGGAATGATTGCTGCCAAACTGGGAGATACAACAAGTGCCATGGTATTATTTTTACGTAGCCGTTCGTTAGCTCCGGGTTTTCTGGATACTTACGAACAGCTGTCAAAGGTGAATTTTCACCTTAAAAAGTATCCCGAATCCCTTCGTTATGCGGAAGAAGGAATTCGATTCCACCCCAAAAATGCGGATTTACATTATCGAAGAGGCCTCGCGTTTTTACGCCTTACTATGGCAGACAGTGCCATAGCTGAGTTTACTCGAACTATAAAAATTGAGCCTGAACACGCAGGAGCTAACTTTTTTGCAGGCTCTCTTTTACTGGCTAAGGAAAAAGCACCTGCTGCCCTGAAGTATTTACAAGTGCTGGAAAAAGTCAATCCAAAATATCCAGGATTGAACTTTCTATTAGCTCAATGCCTTGAATATACCGGTGATGACGATAAAGCCATGGACTATTATTTAAGGGAAGCCAAAGAGCATCCTGAAAATAGAAAGGCTGCTGGCGGTTATTGGCGAACCCGAAAACGTATTTTATTGAATAATCCTTATTTAAGACAAGAAGAGCGATACCGACCTGCTTTGGCTCTGCCGGATAAGTCAACAACCTCAAGTGATTCAATTTGAACGAGTATATGATTGAGCTCGTTAAAGACCTTCACGGACTTTGTATCTCCGTGATTTTTAAATGTTTATTTAACTAATTACATGGAAAACCAAATCCAGATTACCCTGCCCGACGGAAGCATCCGTACGTTTCCGAAGGGTGTCTCCGGCCTGGACATCGCCCGCAGCATCAGTGAAGGCCTTGCCCGCAATGTGTTAGCTGCCGAAGTAGATGGCCAGGTATGGGACGCCACCCGTTCCATTGAAAAAGATTCGTCAGTGAAATTACTGACCTGGAACGATGCTGATGGGAAGGCTACCTATTGGCACTCCTCTGCTCACTTACTGGCTGAGGCGTTAGAAACGCTTTATCCGGGCGTGAAGTTCGGTATTGGACCAGCTATTGAGACGGGTTTCTACTATGATGTTGATCTGGGAGATAACAAATTCTCGCAGGAAGACTTCAAAAAAGTAGAAGACAAAATGCTTGAGCTGGCCCGAAAAAAAGAAGTGTATACTCGTACGCCAGTGCCTAAGGAAGAAGCCATTGCGTACTTCGAGAACAAAGGAGATGAGTATAAACTTGATCTGCTGAAAGACCTTGAAGATGGCAAAATTACTTTCTACACACAAGGTGACTTTACGGATTTATGCCGCGGACCACACATTCCCGACACTGGATTTATTAAAGCTGCCAAGATTCTAAATGTAGCAGGTGCGTACTGGCGTGGGAATGAAAATAATAAAATGCTCACCCGAATTTATGCGGTGACGTTCCCGAAACAAAAGGAACTCGAAGAATACCTGCACGTATTGGAAGAGGCCAAAAAACGGGATCACCGGAAACTGGGTAAAGAGCTGGAATTATTTGCCTTTTCAGAACGCGTAGGGCAGGGCTTACCCTTATGGTTACCGAAAGGGGCTGCCTTGCGTGAACGGCTTGAGAACTTTCTTCGGCGTGCTCAGCTTCGGGCAGGATATTTACCAGTAGTTACGCCACATATTGGTTCAAAACAATTGTATGTAACGTCAGGGCACTATGAAAAATACGGGAAGGATTCATTCCAGCCCATCCATACACCTGATGAGGACGAAGAGTTTTTGCTAAAACCAATGAACTGCCCTCACCACTGCGAAATTTACCGTTCGAAGCCCCGGAGCTACCGTGATCTTCCAGTACGTTTCGCAGAATTTGGAACGGTATATCGGTATGAACAGTCGGGAGAGTTACATGGTTTAACTCGTGTCCGAGGTTTTACGCAGGATGATGCCCATATTTTCTGCCGCCCGGATCAAGTAGAAGAGGAATTCATGAAGGTAATAGATCTGGTACAGTATGTATTCAAGGCATTGGGCTTTCATGAATACAGTGCTCAGATTTCCCTGCGTGATCAGGTAGACCGATCTAAGTATATCGGCAGCGAAGAAAACTGGGATAGAGCAGAGCAGGCTATTATTCGCTCAGCTGAAGCGAAAGGACTAAATACGGTAGTGGAATATGGTGAAGCAGCTTTCTATGGCCCCAAGCTGGATTTCATGGTAAAAGATGCTTTAGGTCGTAAATGGCAGTTAGGTACCATTCAGGTAGATTATAATTTGCCTGAGCGTTTTGATCTGGAATACACGGGTTCTGACAATAAGAAGTACCGACCCGTTATGATTCACCGAGCTCCTTTCGGTTCATTAGAGCGTTTCGTTGCTATTCTGATTGAAAGTACTGCTGGTAATTTCCCATTGTGGTTATCACCCGAACAACTAGCCGTATTGCCCATCTCAGAGAAATACACTGACTACGCCAATGAAATCTTCTTATTGCTTCAGGAAGATGATTTACGAGGCTACGTCGATCACCGGGATGAAAAGATTGGTAAGAAAATCCGTGATGCAGAGGTAGCCAAAACGCCTTTCATGCTCATTGTTGGTGAAAAAGAACAGGCAGAAGGTACCGTTTCAGTACGGAAAAAAGGTGAAGGTGACCTGGGCAGTATGCCAATTGGTCAGTTTATAGCATTAGCTAAAGAGGAAATTAACAAAAATTTGCTCAAATTCTAAAAAGTGCCCATATTAGGCACAAAGTTTTTAAGCCGTTGACATGAAGCACTTTCATGCAACGGCTTCTTTTCAGTTTTCAG
>JASGGE010000135.1:0-10150 GCA_047605205.1 Siphonobacter sp. | reverse complement strand
GCCATTGAAGGGCCAGTGGGCTACCAGGTTCGTAGCCGCTACTTCATTAGAGGTGTTGTATCCGCTAATGGAGGGTAAAGAAGTTTCTTCTTCTTTTTCACAAGCAGTGAGAAGCGTTGCTCCGATAGCCAGGCTAGCCGCAACCCAGGCTGTCATTTTCATTGTTTTCATTCGATAAATTGGTTTTAAAAAAAGGAAATAATGATTAGGGTGAAAAATGTTTAAAGGATTCAGGTTCTGGGAGAGGTTTTTATAGCTCTTCCAGAAGAGCTTAATAACCAGGATTCTGAACGAGCTTATTGCCACTTAATGCAATTTGAAGGCTTGGAATGGGCAACAATTCGTGTTTGCCTGCCACAAAATTCTTTCCAACGGCCTGCATTACTTTGGCAGCCTGCCCCGTCCGGACGAGATCAAAAAAGCGATCATGTTCCATCGCTAACTCAAAACGACGTTCTTTCCAGATGGCTTCGCGTACGTCTGTTTGTGAGGCCGCTTGCGTATTGGCTAGTTTGGCACGGTTTCGGACTTTATTTAAGTTCAAAATCGCTTCCGACGTTTTACCTAGTTCGTTAGCTGCTTCAGCATTGATAAGCAGGATTTCAGCTAACCGTAATAACCGAAGGTTTTTCTGCTTACGGTCGCGGTTACCGAGGTAAGGCTCAATGGTTTTTAATTCACTGTGATAAGCTTTGTAGTTATAATACAGATTCTGTACTGAGTCGGCACTAGGAATACGGAAGCCATCGTATAAGCGAGTACCCACGTGTTTTCCGGAATTATCAATGAAAATGATAGTTGCAGCTTTACGTACATCCTCTGCTTCGTAGCTATCTACCAGGTTCTGAGAAGGCGTATTGAAACCATAGCCCAGGTCTGTCCAGCCTCCTTTACCCCCTACGCGTGGCCCTTGCCAGGTGCAATAGCCAGCAATTCCGTAGTCAGAATTGTTAAAGGAGCCTGATTGTACTTCAAAAATCGACTCTGAGTTGTTGTTGCCAGCGTATCTCCAGATTGTACTGTAATCATCAACCAGGCTGTACTGACCAGAATTAATTACGGCTGCCGACATATCGTAAGCCTGCTGCCACTTTTTCTGATACATGAATACTTTCGCTAGCATGGACTGGGCCGCCCCTTTGTTAACATGGCCAACGCTACTTTGTGATTTCAGAGGAAGGTTATCAATACCATATTGTAAATCACTGGTAATGACTGCATAAATGGTATCTACTGGAGCCCTGGTCTGAAAGGCTTCATCTGTATTAGCGTCCTGAGCATCTTTCGGAACCCGTACTACTTTGGGAACTCCTCCAAAAAAACGAACCAGATTGAAATAATAATAAGCTCGTATAAACCGCACTTCGCCCATCAGCTGTTTTTTCGTAGTTGCATCAATAGAAGCTGTTTCGAGGGCGGCCAGTGCCTGGTTTGCTCTTGAAATGCCACTATAATAGCCATCCCACAGAGCCGCTACGAAGTTATTGGTTGGAGTAGTGGTAAAGTTATCAAGGGAAGCCATATTGGCCTGATCACCTGAGGTACTCCCTTTATCCGCGTCGTCTGAGATGATATTGGTAGCTCCGATAAAACTGGCTCCGTGCACATCGCCGCCTGCTCCGCCGAAAGACTCTCCATTCAGCAAGCTATTGTACACTCCTGTTACCAGATTTTGTGCCAGATTAGGGTCGGTGGCAGTAGTAGCCTGTCCCTGTACCGGAACATCCAGGAAACTTTTCTGGCAACTCAGCAGACCGAATGCAGTCATAATGCTGATGCCTATCGTTAGAGAAGAGAATTTCATAAAATGAATACGTTTCATGGATTAAAAACCAACGTTTAAGCCAAAGGCAACTGTTTTGGTGGTTGGATAGGCGTTTAACTCTATTCCCGCTTTGGTTGGATCGCCAGGTAATTCAGCCGTAAACCCACTATATTTTTTCAGCGTGTAGAGGTTTTGCCCGGTTACGAAAAGACGAATGCTTCTGATGCCAATTTTAGGAAGCAGGCTGTTGGGAAGGCTATAGCCGAGGGTTATATTGTTTAACCGGACAAAAGAGCCCGATTCCATGAAATAAGTAGAAGCTGGCAATAAACCGCCATTGGCAATGGGTTCAGTCTGGGAGCCATTTGAAGGAGTCCAGCGGCTATAAGCCATTTTGGCTTCTACATTATCATATACCGACTGACGGAAGGCTTTCTTGCCGTTATAGACCTGATTCCCAACGTTTCCATAAATGTCAAAACTTAGGTCAAACTTCTTGTAGGTAACTCCAGCATTGATGCCGAAATAGGCTTTAGGCTGATAGGCTCCTGCAAACACCCGGTCATTATCATCAATTACTCCGTTGCCATCAGTATCCTGATATTTGAAGTCGCCGGGGGAAGCTCCGGGTTGAATAACTACTCCATTTGCATTTTTATAACTATTTACTTCATCTGCCGTCTGGAATACTCCTAATGTTTTCAACAGGTAGAAACTCCCGACCGCATGGCCATTGTCAGTGCGGGTTGTATATTGCTGATTCCCCCCAATTCCACCATCAAGAATCGGCTGGCCGCCGTTCAAACCAACGACACTATTTTTATTAAGAGTTATGTTCCCTCCAACACGGTAGGTTAAATCTTCGGTAATTTTCCCTCGCCAGTTGAGCATTACCTCCAACCCTGTATTGCGAATGGAGGCCGCATTGGTTAATACTACGCCATCGGCATCGCCTGAGACGGATGGAATTTTTACGTTAATAAGCAGGTCAGATGCTTTCTTGTTATAGTATCCTACTTCCCCGGTTAACCGGCCTTTCAGGGCTGCAAATTCAAGAGCTACATCACTTTCCTGAGTAGTTTCCCATTTTAGGTTCGGATCTTTTATTTGTGTGATGGCACTTCCCGTTGTTGCTACACCACCACCAAATGGATAAGCCAGGTTGGGCGTAACGGTTACTGTAAATGCATCTGAAGGAATTCGGTCATTCCCTACGCGACCCCAGCTGGCACGTAGTTTCAGGGTCTCGAAAATGTTCTGACTTTTCATGAAGTTCTCGTTAGTCAGTATCCAGCCTATCCCAACTGAGGGGAAATATGCCCAGCGATTATTTGAGGGGAAACGTGAGCTTCCGTCAGCACGAATTGTAGATGTAAAGAGATAGGTATCGTTGTAATTGTAATTTACCCGACCGATGTATGAATTACGGGCCCACTTGTCACCACTGCCATCGTTCGTTGAAGTATTGGCATCACCTGTTCCGATATACCATAAGTTCGGGTCGGCCGGAACATCTTTACGGAAAGCCGAAAACCAGGCGTAGGTATAGTTTTCAGCAGTCGTCCCTGCCAGAACAGTTAAGGTGTGTTTATCAAATGTTTTATGGAATGTTACTGTATTGTCCCAGGTCCAGTGCAGGGTCTTTTCATTCTTAACGGAAAGGTTACTGTTCACATTCCGCTGATTTCCACCGGGTGCCAGAAAGGTAAGTGTATCATTATTAAACTGACGGTTATAGACCCGACTGTTTGCATTGATCCAGTCTGCTCCCATGCTACTGCGGAAAGTGAGCCACGAAACAGGCTTGTATTCCAGATAGCCAGCCCCTTGTAAACGGTTGTCTGTTACTCTGTTATTATTATTCTCTATGTCCAGAATTGGGTTTCCAACGTTCTGGTAGACCGATGTATTTCCGTAACGGCCATTCACTTTGCCGGGAATAATAGGAGCTGCCCGATAGGCATTATTATATGCAGTGCCGAGGTTGGCAAGCTGATTGGCTCCATTGGCGTAAGAAGCCATAGCTCCAACCTTTACCTTATCTGAAAGTTTGTATTCGTTATTAGACCGCAACGTAAAGCGGTTATACTGATTACTAATTACAATTCCCTGATCCGTCAAATATCCTGCACTTAAAAAGTAACTTCCTTTATCAGAACCTCCTGAGAGCGAAATGTTATGATTTTGCTGATACCCGGTTCGAAGAATCTGACTGTACCAATCCGTTGAAGTAGATTCTGCATTCACAAAAGTGCCACTGGCTGCACTAACATAATTGGCATATTCAGCAGCATTAGCCATTTTTACCAGATTGGCAGCACTCCGGAAGCCCCCGTTAAAGGAATAATTAATGGCCATTTTGCCGATTACTCCTTTTTTCGTGGTGATGATTACTACCCCATTTGCTCCGCGAGAACCGTAGATAGCAGTAGCAGAAGCATCTTTTAACACATCTACATTGACAATATCAGCTGTATTGACATTGGAAATATCGTCTGTCAGTACACCATCCACTACGAATAAGGCTGCCGTTCCTGCCAGAGCAGTACCCGTACCCCGAATACGAATGACGGGGGAAGTTCCTGGCTGGCCGCTACTGATAATTTGCACCCCAGCAACTTTACCCTGCATAGCTTGTGTTGCCGTTAATACAGGTTGTTTTACCAGTTCTTCGCCTTTGATACTAACGGTAGCTCCCGTGACGTCTACCTTACGCTGAGAGCCATACCCAACCACTACTACTTGTTGTAGGTCTTTACCACGAGAATTTAGCCTGATAACTAAGGCAGTCTGGCCATGAACCGGTACTTCAAGTTCGTCGTATCCAATAGAACCGACCACAAGGATCGTGTTATTAGGAGCAGTAAGTGAAAATTTGCCTTCTGTATCGGTAACGGTTCCTTGCGAAGTTCCTTTAATGCGAATGGAAGCTCCGATTACTGTTTCGCCAGTAGTAGCATCGGTAACTTTTCCGGTAATTGGAGTTTGAGCGAATAAACTAAATGAACTAAGAATCAAAACCAGTTGTGCCCACAAGAAAGGTCCGGAAATGGGCTTACAGTTTAAAAGATAATTATTTTTCATTGATAATATTTTAAGTAAAAATCCCGAATGGTGTACTCTAATCTCCTAGGTATTTAATTATTTTGTTTTCATTCAAATCAGGGTTTAAAACGACTGAATTTTAAAATGCGGCTTCAATAGGACTGAAAGGAATTGGTTATTCCTTCGGAGAGGTTCTTACATTTAGTTTGTTATAAATTTTTCAATTAATTATGTAATAAATTCAATTTTAAAAAGACCTGTTCAATATATTTATACATTAAACAGAATAAATTGTATTTTTCTGTGTGCAAATTTATACAGATTGGAAGCGAAGAGACTAATAATCTACTACATCATTACCACATCATTTTTAGATAATTAGGCTTTATTACTACATCATTCATTCATTTTTGTATTTATTTGTGATTAAATTGTTTTATAAGACCTTTCTCTGTAAGAATAATAAATGAGTATAATCACGCAGAAGAACTACCTTTTATGGATGCTGATCGGATGGGTAACTAGCCTGATAACGGTATCGGCAGAACCCCTACAAAAAACCTTTGATCACGTCGGGTTATCAGAAGTTACTCACTTCACCCCGCAAGAATATAAAGCTCAACGCCAGAACTGGAGTATCAGCCAGAGCCCTCAAACCCGATTTATGTACGTGGGAAATTCTAAAGGCTTACTTGAGTATGATGGGCAGCAATGGCAGCAGTATTCTTTACCTCATCGACAAATCATACGGGCGATAGCAGTTGTTGGGGAGCGTATTTACACCGGGGCCTTGCAGGAATTTGGCTATTGGAAAGCCAATAAAGCCGGAAAACTTAGGTATCATTCACTTTCTGCTCTAAACAAAGATCCACGTTTCAAGCAAGAAGAAATCTGGAATATCTTACCCATTCGTGATGCGGTATACTTTCATTCCTTTGCTTTTCTATACCGGTATCAGAATAATACTATAACCACTATTCCTACGCCTGGTAATGTATTTTTTGCCTATGAAGTGAATGATCGGTTGTTCGTACATATTTTAGAAAAAGGTATCTATGAATGGGTGGGGGAACGGTTTGTTTTGTTAAAAGGCAGTGAGTTTTTAGGAAGACAACATGTTCATTGTATTCTGCCTTATGTGAATAATCAGCTGTTGGTAGGAGTAGAGCAGGGTTTATACCGATATGACGGTATTACTTTTCATTCACTTAAAAATGAAGCGAGTCAGTTTTTATCAAGTTATCATTTAAACAAAGCCATTCGGATTGATGAACATACCTATGCTTTTGGCTCTATTCTGAACGGACTGATTATTACAGATGAGCACGGAAGCATTCGTATGCATCTGAATCAGAAAAAGGGGTTACAAAATAATACTATATTATCCATGAAACGTGATGTGGACGGAAATGCCTGGATAGGTACGGATAGTGGTATTGATGCAGTGTTGCTAAGTTCACCAGTAAGGCATTATCAGGATATAGATGGTGTATTGGGTACCGTTTACGATGCTACTTTGTATCAGGGCAAGCTGTACATAGGAACCAATCATGGGTTATTTCGAACGGATGTAACCGCCCCCTCTTTTCAATTAGTACCAGGCACGCAAGGCCAGGTTTGGGACTTGAAAGTTGTTGACAATGTTTTATTCTGTGGACACAATGATGGAACTTTTTTGATAGAAGGGGAGAAGGTAAAAAAGATATCGAACCGTACAGGAGGGCTCGTACTATTGCCTTTAGCCAGGCACCCGGATGTCTTGATTCAGGGAACGTATACATACTTGTGTATTTACCGGAAAACACCTGCTGGCTGGGTATTCAGCAAAGAACTGAAAGGGGATTTTCCTTTAACGAATCAGTTAGGTGAAGCTTCTGATGGAACAGTTTGGTTAAAGCGAAAATATGGTGGCGTGAGTGCTATCAAACTATCTGCTGCTGTTGATAGTATAATCGCAGTTAAAAATTTTGAAGAATTTCAGGATGGTATTATTGTGCCAGTAGAAGGACAATTAATGCTGTTTCAGGGCAAACAGTACCATTCGCTTCAGGGATTGGCAGTTGGGAGCCGGCAAACTTTTGCAACCCAACCTGTGCAAAACATTTTTCCCATTCAGTATGCCGCATATTTAGTTTTAGAAAAGAATAATGCATTAGCCTATTGGCAACCTGGCCATCCATTAAGGGAGCTGAATCTTAAACATATGCAGTGGGTAGAAGGATATGAAAATGTTATTAGACTAAATGAGCAATCCATGTTGATCTGTGGTGATGATGGCTTTTCTATCTTACCCATTTCGTATATTCAACAAAGCCTTCCTTTTACAAAGCCGATCATTCGTGAAATCCGCACGAATCAGTTTAATCGTACCCTATACCCAAATCAAAACTGGCCTGAACTTTCTTTTAAGTATTGGCAAAATAATCTGACCATACGCTTAAGTTCCACTCAATATGAAGCTAATTTTTCGTGTCAGTATCTGCTGGAGGGTGTCATGAATGACTGGTCAGCTTCTAAAGAAGATAATTATTTAAAACTGGGCCCTTTAGAACCTGGCAAGTATGTCTTACGAATTCGTTCCAGTAGTTCAAAAGAAGAAATCAGATGGGCATTTGAAATACGACCACCCTGGTATTGGAATGTTTGGAGCCAGGCCCTGTATGTATTGCTTGCCTTTGCAGCCGGAATGTTACTGTATTATGGCTATCGCTATCGAATTCATACGCACCAAAGCCAGATTCGACAAAAAATGCAGGAGCAACTGGAAGAAGAACAACGACTTAATGCTCAGGTTGTGACGGAATTACGGAATGAACAACTACGAAAAGACATAGATCGGAAGTCGGCAGAGCTGGCTAATTCAGCGATGAACTTACTGCATAAAAATGAATTGCTGGAAACCATTAAAACGGAGCTTGATAAACTGCGTAAAGAATTAGGATCGGAAGGGGGTTCTTTACAATACCGTTCCATTGTACAGTTGATTGACCGCAATCTGGCTGATGAACATAGTTGGGATGTATTCGAGGCTAATTTTAATGATGTACACGATTATTTTTTCAAAAAACTCCTTAAAGCCGTTCCTGACTTAACTCCCGGAGATCTGAAGCTGGCGGCCTATTTACGAATGAATTTGTCCAGCAAAGAAATTGCCCAGCTTCTGAATATTACGGTACGAAGTGTAGAATTGAAGCGGTACCGGTTACGGACCAAATTGGCCCTTCAGACGGAACAAAACCTTAGTGAATTTTTGATGAAAATATAAAACGGACTTACACTGCGGCTTAAGGTTATCGGAGCTTTAATGTTACTAAAGTAACAACAGCCAATAAAATACCTATGATGAAGAATCGCATCACGATTTTCGGTTCGGGTATGTTCGATTTCTGGTAATGGTGATGCAACGGAGACATTTTAAAGAGCCGGTGGGTTTGGGCATATTCAAGCCCTCGCCTGCGTTTCTGAAATTTAAAATAACTGACCTGAAGCATTACCGATACTAGTTCAACCAGGAAAATTCCGCATAATACCGGAATAAGTAATTCTTTACGTAACACAATTGCCATTGTGGCAATCACCCCACCCAGCATTAAACTGCCGGTATCACCCATGAATACCTGAGCCGGGTAGCTATTATACCATAGAAAGGCAACGCAGGCTCCTACAAAGGCTCCGCAGAATACCACCATTTCTCCTGAATACGGGATGTAAAAAATATTAAGGTATTGGGAGAAAAGCTTATTATTGGAAAGATAGGCAAGAACACCCAGCGTCAATCCAATAATAGTAGATGATCCAGCGGCCAGGCCATCAATACCATCTGTGATATTGGCTCCGTTGGAGACCGCCGTAATGATGAAAATGACAATAATAGTGTATAAAATCCAGGTATACTGATCGGGTAAAATCCAATCGGGAAGAATTTGGGAATAATCGATTTCATTATTTTTGAAAAAAGGCACGTTTGCCAGAAACGCTTTCGTATCTGTAAACTTGCGTACTTGTTCAAAACCTGTTGGGGTATTGATGCGGGCATCTTCATAAACCCGAATTTTAATATCGGATGAGAAGTGCATGGTTAAGCCTACTAACAGGCCCAAACCAATTTGACCAACAATTTTGAGCCGTCCGGGGAGGCCTTCCTTATTTTTACGAAACACCTTAATATAATCGTCCACAAAACCAATCAGACACGTCCATATGGTAGAAATCAATAACAGAATAATATAGGTATTAGTCAGGCGAGCAAAAAGTAATACTGGAATAACAATGGAAAGAAGAATAATGAAGCCGCCCATGGTGGGAGTACCTTTCTTTTGCATTTGTCCTTCCAAACCTAAATCACGTACGGTTTCACCAATCTGTTGTTTCTGTAAAAACCAAATGATACGCTTGCCGAAAATAGTGCCTATAATCAATGAAGTGACCGTGGCGGCAGCGGCCCGAAAGGTCAGATATTGAAACACACCCGCTCCGGGGATATTGAAATGTTTGTCGAGATAATCGAAAAGGTAGTAAAGCATACCAGAGACCAGGTAATGTACTAGGTAATCGGGTTGAGAATAACCTTGATTAATACTTGAAAGGTTATTTGTGAGACTACACTAATGGCTTCAGTTTTGGGATGAACGAATGAGTTAATAAGTACTTGATCGGTCTGAGCCGGCTGTTTGTTCAGAACAGCCTGACTCGAATTGATCAATTAAAACGCTAAGTTGATGAAAAGGTGGCAAAAGCCACAAGCAGATTTAAAAAATACCCAAAACAAAAAGCCCACCGAAGTGGGCTTTAAGCAATTAACTTACTCAATAAGAATACTATTCTGAGATTTCGAGCTTACCAATTTTGGCAATTTGACGATCAATGGTATAGCGGCCTACGCCTTCTTCACCAATTACATCGAACAATTCAAGGGCACGGCGTGCATTGATTTCTTCCTCTACCTGTTCCTGTACAAACCACATCAGGAAGTTTTCAGTAGCGTAATCATCAACCCGGCGGCAAAGACCTACCAGACGATTGATGGAGTTGGTTACATTGATTTCACTCTGAAGAGCAGCTTCAAATACACTACGGAATGAGGTATACTCGTGTTCAACAGGACCAATTTCTGGTGAATAAGCCATTACCCCCTGATCAATCAGGTAGCGGAAGATTTTGAGCATGTGCTCACGCTCTTCATTTGATTGTTTGTAAAAATATTGGGCGGAGTAATAATAGCCATTTGCTTCACACCAGGATGACATGGCCAGGTATTTAGAAGAAGCCTCCGCTTCCATTTTCAACTGTGCATTAAGAGCTATTTCCATTTCCTCTTTAAGGGAGGTACGAAGGCGTTGC
>JASGGE010000134.1:0-10319 GCA_047605205.1 Siphonobacter sp. | reverse complement strand
GTTCGTGCGGAGGCTCGTCAAGTAATGGTTAGTATCGGTGAAATTCTGAATGCTGGTGGTTTAACGTACCATAATATCGTTAAAACCAGCATCTTTTTGAAAGATATGAATGATTTCACGGCAGTAAATGAAGTGTACGGCGAATTTTTTATGGGTGATTTTCCTGCCCGTGAAACGGTACAGGTAAGTCGTTTGCCTAAAGATGTTTCGGTTGAAATCTCCGTTGTTGCAGTGGAAGACTAGTCAAGTCTATAGGTTGTCTATAACGAAAAGGCCCCTTCAGCTAGAAGGGGCCTTTTTCATTGATTAGGTTTCTGATTTTTCGCTATTTGGCATAAGCCACCGAACGCATTTCCCGGATAACAGTCACTTTAATCTGACCCGGATATTGCATTTCTTTTTCTATCTTTTGTGAGATGTCATAGCTTAATTGACCGGCTTTTTCATCCGTAACATTGTCGGAATCAACAATTACACGTAATTCACGGCCTGCCTGGATAGCATAACACTTGTCTACACCACCAAAGCCCATCGCTAATGCCTCAAGGTCTTTCAGCCGCTGGATATAGCTTTCCATCATTTCCCGGCGAGCTCCCGGCCGTGAACCACTGATGGCATCACATACCTGAACAATTGGTGAAATAAGGCTAGTCATTTCAATTTCGTCGTGGTGAGCACCAATTGCATTGCATACTTCAGGATGTTCCTTATACTTCTGAGCAAGCTCCATCCCCAACACTGCGTGTGGTAACTCGGGTTCCTCGTGCCATACTTTCCCAATATCATGTAAAAGGCCAGCTCGTTTGGCCAGCTTCGCATTTAGACCTAATTCTGCCGCCATTGTCGCACAGAGTTTGGCTACTTCGCGGGAATGTTGCAATAGATTTTGACCGTAAGAAGAGCGGAAACGCATCCGGCCCACCATTTTGATCAGCTCAGGATGTAAACCATGAATCCCTAAATCAATAACGGTACGTTCACCAATTTCAATGATTTCGTCTTCAATGTTCTTACGCGTTTTGGACACCACTTCTTCAATGCGAGCGGGGTGAATCCGACCATCCTGAACCAGACGGTGTAAGGAAAGGCGGGCAATTTCCCGGCGAACGGGATCAAAACCCGAAATCACGATGGCATCTGGCGTATCGTCAACGATAATTTCTACTCCTACGGCCGACTCAAGTGTCCGAATGTTGCGACCTTCCCGCCCAATGATTTTACCCTTAATATCGTCAGATTCAATGTTGAAAACCGAAACACAGTTTTCAATGGCCTGTTCGGCGGCAGTCCGCTGAATGGTTTCAATAACGATCTTCTTGGCTTCTTTTGTTGCGGTAAGTTTAGCTTCTTCAACAATGTTCTTCACATAGCTGGAAGCCTTTGTTTCGGCTTCTGCTTTCAGGTTATCGACTAATTGCTGACGAGCTTCATCAGCCGTAAGACCCGCTAATTTTTCAAGCTGAGATACCGCCGAAACACGAGCCTTTTCGGCGTCTTCCAGTTTACGCTTTGTAAAATCCTGTTGTTGAGTAAGCTGTTGGCGTTGCTTATCAAGCTCTTCGTCTTTCTTTTTACTTTGTTCGCGTTGCTGATTTAACTGCCGTTCAAAATCCTTTAGCTTTTGTTCGTTTTCCTGAAGAATCCGTTTGCGTTTATTGGTTTCTTCTTCAAATTCACTCCGGCGTTTGAGAAAATTTTCCTTTGCTTCAAGAATTCGTTGATTCTTAATATTTTCCGCTTTTTCTTCAGCGTTTTTCAATATGTCGGCGGCACGAATTTCCGCCTCTGCTTCCCGATTTTTAATAGATTTCCCGAGGGTTACCTTCATAATCACAAAAACGATTGCGGCGGTAACGAGGGTATCGAGCAAATACAATAGAATACCATTGTCCTGCATTTGAGCTGTATGGTTAAATAGTGAAACCTACAGTCCACTGCCAGTAATGTCAACAAAGAAGAAATAGTGGAAGGTTAACAAGAAAATCAGTGCCGTGAAGACGGACTAATCAGTTCATCCATGACCTCTAACTGAGCAAATGCCTGATGTTGCAATTCATTCAGTTTCAGGTTAGTTACCATACAAAACAGCATAACACGAGTCATACGTTCGTGCATACTATGAACGTTTTCTTCATCAAGTAGCTGCTGCATCCGTTCATTCAGTATTCTGGCCGATTCCCGAACATATAGTTCATCTTCTTTGGGAATCGTTAGTTCATACTGAGTACCAGCGAGTTGTATGTGGATAGTTCTGGTTGCTCCCATGTGAGTTGGCTATGGCTGAAACGTAGCTCTAACCTAATTATATATTTATTTCTTCGGCTGACTATCTGCCGGTCAGATGTCCTGTAAAAAACTAAACTTCTCACAAGTTTAGTACATTAAAACGAATTTACGTAACGTTCCACAGGATTCACCCCTGACAAGTTGTATTTACAGAATGGTTTCAACGGGTTTTATCCATGTTTAGAACCTGAATTCCCTGGATTCATTTCTGTCATTACGTGCATGGGCAAGCCCCTATTCGGAAAGCTTTTTGATTGCTTTGTCTACTTCCTCAATAAAGTGATCAACCTGTAAACGCAGAGCTTCAGGATTTTCCGGGCTAAGGTTATCCATAGCAATCCGAGACATCCGCCCTTTCTGTTCATTACGTTTACGCAATTCAGACAGATCCAATTTGTTCTTACGGATCATTTCGTCCCGCTCTTTTAACAAAGCGTGTAACCCTTCGAGTTCGCGTTGCTTATCCTGCAATAGCAAATTCAACTGATCCACTTGAGAAAGCAGTGTACGTATCTTTAATTCCAGATGTTGTCCTTTCGAACGAAGGCGTTCTTCTAATTCATTAGGAGATCTCGAGGTGTCTAGTGGGTCCATGTCGGATATTGGTAGTTTGTAAGACAGACACTGATTAAGTAAAGGAATACCACCTGGGGCCATTTCTTTACCGTACTATTTATTTTCGAATTACGGCCCCAAGCTCTTTTTCAAAACCAGTCATCAGTCGATTCATTGCTTTGTCAATTTGAGCGTCGGTTAATGTTTGGGTAAAATCCTGTAGTGTGAAACTAACCGAATAAGATTTTTTCCCTTCCCCGAGATTGGGCCCTTCATACACATCAAATACATTCATGCTTTGCAAGAGAGTTTTTTCGTATTTACGGGCCACTTCCTGTACCTGCTGGAAGCTGGTTGTTTTATCTAATACTAACGATAAATCACGACGTACTTCAGGGAATTTTGGAATCTCCTGGAAGGTTACCTCCATCGAGTACAGTCCTAGTAAAGCAGTCCAGTCAAAATCAGCATAAAACACAGGCTGTTTCAGTTCGCAGCGTTTGGCTAGATCCGGACGAACTAGCCCCAATTTAACAACTGATTTTTTATTGACCAGATATTGCAATCCATATGCCCAGACACCGCCCGTCTCAACCTCAGTGGTTTCAAACTGTTGAATTCCCAGTTTCCGGAAGATTCGGTTAATTGCCGAAACGAGATCGTGAAAAGTTACCGGACGGCTTTTTTGCTGCCATGTTTCAGCAGCGATATTGCCCGTAAGGTATAAAACCAGGTGTGATTTTTCCAGGTATTGATCCTGCACTTTATGATAGGTTTTACCAAATTCAAAAAATTTCAGATCCCGTTGCCGACGATTTACGTTGTAAGCCAGAGCTTCCAGACCCGAGAAGAGCATGGTTTGCCGCATCACGCTTAAATCTTCGCTCAATTTATTTAAAATCACGACATCGTTACCGGGTAATACATTTTTTAATGTTTCTGCATAGCCCGGCTTCGTCAGCGAATTCGTAAAAATCTCCTGAAAACCAGCTCCGGCCAATAACTGACCAATTTTAAACTGTACTCGCTCCCGATCTTTAGAAGGCTCCGGAAATTTCGCCAGATAATCAGTCTTCAGGTTAACCGATAAATCAATGTTATTCAAGCCATAGATTCTCAGAATTTCTTCAATTACATCGGCTTCCCGCGTGACATCTACCCGATAGGGAGGAACTGAGGCCGTGAACCCTTCTGCTGTGCCCTTCCAAACTTTAATGTCCAGATTGGTGAGTATTTGATTAATTCGCTCACGATCTAGTTTCTGTCCAATCAGCCGATCGATATTCCGATACGTCATTTCAATCTGCAAACTCTTAAACGGATTCGGGTGCGTATCGACCACCTCACTCGTGATTTTCCCACCCGCTACTTCCTGAATCAATAACGCCGCCCGCTTGAGTGTGTAAAGTTTGAAGTTTGGATCAGTGCCCCGTTCAAAACGGAAACTGGCATCGGTTTTTAAGCCATGCCGCATCGATGTTTTACGTACCCAGTCAGGCGAGAAGTATGCTACTTCCAGAAAAATCCGGGTAGTAGTTTCTTTGATTCCTGATTGCTGTCCACCGAATACTCCAGCAATGCCGACGGGCTTTTCAGCATCACAGATCATCAGATCCTGATCGGCCAGAACACGTTCTATTCCATCCAGAGTAGTAAAGTGTGTGCCTTCGGGTAAGGTCTGTACAATGATCTTCTGGCCTGCCAGTTCATGCCAGTCGTAGGCGTGCATGGGTTGCCCTAACTCGTGACAGATATAGTTGGTAACATCCACTATGTTATTGATCGGGCGAAGCCCAATGGCAGTAAGTCTTGTTTTTAGCCAATCGGGGGAATCCCCTACTTTCACCCCATCAATGGTTACTCCGCAAAATCGGGTACAGGCTTCCGGATTGGTAACCACTACCTCAACAGGGTGTTGATTATTATCCACGTAGAACTGATCTACCGAAGGAAGTTTCACTTCCCGATTGAGCAGGGCTTTCAAGTCACGGGCAACGCCAATATGCGAAGCAGCATCGGCTCGGTTTGGCGTAAGGCCTATGATGATCTGATAGTCAGGCTCCAGCTTAAAGTAAGTTGCCGCAGGTGTACCATTGGGCAGATCCGTATTCAACACCATGATTCCAGCGTGGCTGGTACCCAGGCCGAGTTCGTCTTCGGCACAAATCATTCCCTCTGAAGGCTGGCCATATACTTTACGTTTGCCAATTGTAAACGGCTCGCCTCCTAACGGATAAATAGTTGCCCCTACTGTTGCAACTACTACTTTCTGGCCAGCAGCCACATTGGCAGCTCCACACACAATTGTAGATGGGGCAGCGGTGCCAATATCAACAGTGGTTAAGTGAAGTGTTTTTTCTTTTACCCTGAAAGGTTCACACGTGAGTACTTCACCAATCACAACACCCTGCAAACCACCGGGTACGGAATCAATTCGTTCAATCTCTTCTACTTCCAAACCACACCCGGTTAATAGATGATCTAATTCTTCGGGTGACTCCGTCAGAGAAATATACTGCTTAAGCCAATTAAGGGAAATATTCATAAGTTGGTACTAAAAAGACCTCCGGGATCAACATGATTACGCAGGTGATGAAAGTACAAAAGTAGGAAATTTGCCAGTGGACAGCGGAAGCTTTTTTAGAAAATCACTTAACTTGAGAGTACAAAAGAAATTATGACGAATTTGTCATTATCCTAACAGCTCGTTTGGCCTCTTCCACACACACCTTTATACCCGCTCTGGGTACCTTCTGGCCTATTCAGTTATATGAAGCAGCCATTTGGCTAGGCGTTCCTGAAAAAAAGATTCGAATGTATCTGGTTCAGCGTATTGATCAGTATCCGTTGCTGGATTTTGGCTGTGGTACAGGTACCTTTCTGGCCTTATTACAACAGCAGACGCCGGCAGGCATCATCCGGGGGCTCGATCCTGATCCTTACATGATTGAAAAATGTCATCAGAAACAACTAGTAGTAGATCGTTATGAGGGCGGCCCTTTACCTTACGAAAATGCCTCTTTCGGGACAGTTACCAGTACCTGGGTTTTTCAACACTTTTCGGAAGAAGAATGTCTGCACTATTTAAGAGAAATTCGAAGAATTTTAAGAGGAAATGGGGTGTTCTGGTTAGGCGACTGGGGGCCGTCTTCGGCTCTTTTACAACGTATTTCTGAGCGACTGGTAACCTGGCTTGATCCTGCTCAAAATAATTTCGGCCCAAGTGAACGCTGGCCAGCACTATTAGAAAAAGCGGGGTTCTCTGATATAGCACCGGAATGGACTACTAAAACCCATTTAGGTACTTTTTATTACTGGAAATGTAGCTGACTTGATTCTGTATAAAATGACACTATTTAAATGGTTAATAGAATATTCCCGGGGGGGATTTCATTTTTAATTAAACAGATAAATTATTGATTATCTGCCTATTACTCAATTCAGCAAAAAACTACCGAATGAAATTGCGTGAATGTTAACCTAAATTGGGCGTTAATTTTCGTTAATTCAACCTACCAGATTTGTCAAAGAAGCTGAAGAGCGTAATTTTTGGCTTCTGGCTTTTGCCGCTTAGTGGTTAGAACAAGACTTTATTATGATATGAAGCAGGAAGCCAATGCTATGCTTGACCCGAAACGATTGCCATGAAACCATTCTGTTTATTCGCCTTGATTATACTTTCCCAGCAACTGCTGGCTCAGGATATTGATACCAGTACGTTAAGGGGCGTTTGGGTAGCAAAACGTATTGAATACCGGAATGGGTACCAAATGATGAGCGATGAAGAAGTAAATCGAAGCAATATTGTCTTTGTTTTTGAAGATCGCCGCCTTCGGTTTTATACAAATGGAAAACCCACTACCGTAACTTACACCATTACGGGCAATCGTATCCGAACGGCTCAGAATGCCGTCTATCAGGTCGATAAACTCACAGATTACGAATTACAGCTTACCGAACAAACGGCTACCATTGATCATAACGATCAGCTTCGGTTTATCTGTGCTCGTCAGGATGCTTATAGCTATGAGGAATACATTCAGAAACGCTTCGTATTACCCGCAGCCCGCTACGATTCGGATACCTTTTACGTAATGAATGATTACGTTTATCCGAAATTCCGTACCCACCTGATTGACAGTAGTTTTTACGAAAGTTATCAGAATTCATACGAATTTATCGATGATGCCTTTCGGCAAATTGCCAAACCTAAACGCGATCGTTTCCGGGTGAGTTTTGTCGTTTCCAAAACCGGAAAAGTAGAAAACGTAGAAATTATTGAAAGCACAGACCCGACAGAAGATGCAAATCTCAGAGCAGCCATTCGGGCAACGGAAGGTCGCTGGATTTCCGCCCGAATTAACAATCATCCCGTTCGGGTACAGGTAAATTATGAATTTCCCTATGGTTTACCTGATACTAAAAATCTGACCGTAGCCGATATCCAGGCTCTTAAAGCGAAAGATTTATTTGAAACAGGTTTGCAGCAATTCAAACGCCAGCGTTATGAAGAAGCCCTTACCACCTTCAATAGGTGCATCGAATTAGATCCGGGCAACGTTTCCATCCGCTTTAATCGAGCAGCTACCTTTTTCCAGTTGAATCGGGTATCAGAAGCCTGTAAAGACTGGAAACTCCTGGAGCAAGCTGGAGAAAAGGAGGCGACTACGTTTTTGAAAAAGTATTGCCAACCCTAACAAAAGGCCGCATGTGCGGCCTTTTATTTTTACTATCCTACCTCGTCCTGCTTCATATCCCGGCGGGCATTTAGGTAGCCTTTTATAACCGTGAACGTAGTAATAGCCAAGAAGAAAATGATGATATAATGTACGTAATTAATAATCCACGGGAACCGTTCACCAAAATAAAAACCGCCACCTGCTAACAGGAGCGTCCACAGGGCTCCGCCAATGACGTTGTAGGTCATAAAATGAGGAAAATTCAGCTTAATCATGCCAGATAGAATTGGGGCGAAGGTCCTTACTACGGGTAAAAACCGACTAATAATCAATACTCTTGAACCGTATTTCAGGAAATACTGGCGAGTGGTATCAATGTTTTTCTTTTTGAAGAATAACGAATCTGGCCGGTTTTCGAGTCGGTCGCCGAAGAATTTTCCAAATAAAAAGCCTGTTAATGAGCCCAATACGGCGGCTCCAAAAATGCAGAGCAGTAATAAGTATAAGGGTACGTTTAATACCCCTGTTCCGCAGAAAACACCAGCCAGAAAAAGTAAATAATCGCCGGGAAGGAAAAAGGCAAAAAACAGCCCGTTTTCGGCGAAAATGATTAGCGTAATTACTAATAATCCACCCGTACGTATAATTTCTTCGGAATCAGTCAGAAAGCGTAACCAGTCAGGTACATTCATGGCATATACTATTTTCGGCTAAATTACTGGAGTTACCGCGAAGTAGACGGTAAATACCAGAATTTTCCACCAAAAAGACAGAAGTCTGTCTATAAATTGGTTTTTCATTCATCAACTACTGATTTTTGTATTTTAATCATCAATTAGGTCTATAAAGCAGGCTTTCTACACTTGAATACGCAAAAATTTTGTTCTGAGTCATTGACTACCATGACCGAGATGGTATTCCCGAATGATACCAATAACCTCGGCAATTTAATGGGTGGTAACCTACTCCGCATGATAGATATTTGCGGGGCTATTGCTGCTCAAAAACACTCCAGCCGAATTGTAGTAACTGCTTCGGTTGATAATGTTGGCTTTAAAGATCCGATTCCACTCGGTAGTGTTATTACCTTACGGGCATTTGTTACTCGTGCTTTCAATTCTTCCATGGAGGTATACATTGAAGTACATGCCGAGAATATTCCAGAAGGTATCCGGGTAATGACAAACCGGGCATTTTATACGTTTGTAGCCGTGGATAAAGACAGCCGCCCTACGGAAGTCCCTCCGATTATTCCTCAAACCGAAGAAGAAATTCAGCTATATGAAGGAGCCCTACGTCGTCGGCAATTGCGTCTGGTACTGGCAAACCGCATGAAACCTTCCGAAGCAACCGAACTTGCTAAATTGTTTGAATAATGTTAAGTAGCAATAATGACGCAAAAAGCATTAGCCCGGTTATTCAAGCGAGATTTAACCCGGCTTCGGCAGAAAATCGAAGCTTATGATCGAGAAGAAGATCTCTGAGTTATTGGAGCAGAAGTCAGTAACTCAGCCGGGAATATTACTATTTGACAGCGTAATAACTTAACGCTTCTTTCATTTCTTTTTTGGTAACCGGAATATCATAGCCACAACTGCCAATACCCGTCAGTAGTGAGAAACGAATTTCCTTACCCCGGTTCTTTTTATCCTGGGCCGTTAGCATAATGATGGTATCAGAAGCTTCTTCCGGAATTTCCACTTTGCCATAGGTAATAAAGAGAAACTCTTCGATTTGCTCAAGTTCCGATTCTGTTAACCAGCCTCGCCTAAAACTCAGATATGCTTCCGTAATCATACCGGCGGCAATGGCTTCGCCGTGAAGAAGACGCTTCTTAGGATTACTTAAAAAGAAGGTTTCAATGGCATGGCCCAGGGTGTGACCAAAATTCAGGATCTTCCGGATACCTTTTTCCGTTGGATCTTCTTTGGTAATCTTTTCTTTAATCGCAACCGAATGGGCAATGAGGTCGGCCCAGTCCTGTTCTTCCCACTCTTTCTGCCGGATCTCCTGCCATTTAACAGCATCGGCAATCAAACTATGTTTAATCACTTCCGCAAACCCCGAACGCAATTCACGATACGGTAAGGTTTGCAGAAAAATCGTATCAATCAGAACGGCATCAGGCACTCTAAAAACACCAATATGGTTTTTAAAACCCTGAAAATCAATACCAAGCTTCCCTCCTACACTAGCATCTACCTGCGATAACAACGTGGTGGGAATCTGGATAAAGTCCATCCCACGCTTATACGTAGCGGCACAGAACCCACCCATATCACCAATAACGCCTCCGCCCAGATCAATCAGTAAGCCGTGACGATCGAATTCGGCAACGGTCAAGGCCTCCCAGATTTGACTAGCCGTTTCCAACTGTTTCTGCTCTTCTCCCGACCGGATGGGAATCAGCACGTGTTTAGGCAGCAGCTTTCTGATAACCGGATAACAATAACGTCTGGTATGTTCATCTACCAAAACGGCAACCTGTGAATAAGAATGAGCTGCCAGAAAAGAGGGCAGGCTTTCGGAAATCGGGGCAATCTGTACCATACGTCAGCAAATTCCCCCAAAAGTAAGTTTTATGATGGAAAGTTAGCAGCCTGGAACATTGAATGACGGCTATAAAACACGAAAGCCACCCTGAATAGAGTGGCTTTCGTAGTTCTGATAACATGAAAAATTAGGGTAAAGCAACCCGAATGACGGGATGAACCGAAGCATTTTCAAGCCGGATTATATATATACCCGAAGCGAGTGAATTGGCGTTGAACTCTACCGTATTTTCGCCTTTTGCCAGGG
>JASGGE010000133.1:0-10789 GCA_047605205.1 Siphonobacter sp. | reverse complement strand
ACAGGGTTGGAAAATAATCTAAAATTTCATTAAAAATTCCGCCAAAAAAGTATAGTTACTGTTTAGGGCCGGTAAAGTTAAACAGAAGCCCGGGTTGACAAGTTCTGTTTTTACTTTTTAAGAGATTTACCGAATAAAGGCTCTGGTTTATGGAGAATGCCTGTACAATCATAAGCAAACAGAAAGCTAACAAGTTGGTTAGCTATTGATTAGTAAGGAGTTTGACCCATCCCGGCCATTCTCATTTTTACGATGGAGGTTTTTATATACGGGGAAGCATAAACTTGGTTTGCCAAATAATATTTGTTTTCAGGGATGGGTTGCAGCAATTGATCCCGAAGGCTGAATAAGCGGCAACTAAGTATAGGTTGAGAGGTAAATCCGAGTTCGTTAGATAAAAGCTAAGCCAAACGAGAAAAGCCATTTCTAAAAAGTTTTTGATAGTAAATAAATTAGATATTTTCTGGTGACAGAAGCAGTTTATATTACTTAGAAAAATGATCTTATCGCAGAAAAGTAATTACTTGTCTAGGTCTGATGGGTGATTTTTAAAATTTCATTACTTTTAAATCAGACTTTCCCATCGATACGAAAACTATTTTCTCAGATCACATGAAGAAAATTCTCCTTTCCCTGCCTTTGGCATTTCTGAGTCAGGCTCTATATGCCCAAAACGACACAAAACTGATTGAAAAGGCCCGGAAAATTCACGCTAAAGTTTTTATCCTGGACACCCACGCCGACACACCCATGCGTATGACCGGAAAAGATTTTGATATTTCGAAGGATAATTCACCCGCTCCTGGCCAAGAGAGTGGTGGAGATTCGAAAATTGATTTTCCTCGTATGAAAAAAGGGAATGTAGATGGTATCTTTTTTGCTGTTTACCAGGGACAAGGGCCGCGTAATCCGGAAGCGAATGCAAAGGTTCAGAAAATGGCCATGACCATTCTGGACTCTATCTATGCTCAGGTTGGCCGCCATCCGGAGATGGGTAAGGTGGTAACGACTCAGGAGGAAGCGATGGCTCAGGAAAAAGCGGGAAAACGCTCCATTTTTCTAGGGATGGAAAATGGCTACCAGATTGGAAATGACATTTCCCTGCTTCAGACCTATTATAATCGCGGCATTCGTTATATGACGCTCTGCCACTCTGCCAATAATGATATCTGTGATTCATCAACAGACCCGAAAGGCCCTGAATACAATGGCTTAAGTGCTTTTGGCGAAAAAGTTGTAACTGAAATGAATCGCATCGGAATGATAATCGATGTATCGCACGTATCAGACAGCACCGTTTGGGATTTGATCAAATTTTCTAAAGCTCCGATTGTCGCTACGCATTCTGATGCCTGGGCGGTGTTTCAACACCCTCGTAATCTGAATGACGATTTATTACGGGCTATTGCCAAAAAGGGAGGAGTCGTCCAATTAAACTTGTTGAGTGGGTATATTATGGCAGCTCCTAAAAATCCTGAACGTGATGCGGCTATGTCTGAGCTCCGGAAGAAATTTTCAATGGGCGGAACGATGAGCGATGACCAGATGAAAGCCATGCGGGCTGAAATGCGGGAATTAAGTAAGAAGTACCCTGTGCCGTTAGCGACCACTAAAAATGCCATTGATCACCTCGATCATTTCGTGAAGGTGATGGGGATTGATCACGTAGGTATCGGTGGAGATTATGACGGTGGTGGTTACCTGGCTGATTGCTTTGATATTTCCGAATATCCTAACCTGACCATCGAAATGGTTCGGCGGGGCTATACTGAAAAGGATTTAAAGAAAATCTGGGGCGGAAACTTCTTTCGGGTCATGAAAGATGTGAAAAAAGTAGGAGAGAAAATCCGTGCTGGTGACGTAGCAATGCGATAGATTTGAAAATTGTATGTTGTTAGGTAACGTTTCCTGACAACATACAATGAAGGTAATTTGCCAAGACTTTTGCTCTCATTACGTTCGGGTTATTCCGGTTAGCAAACAAAACAGCAGACTAACCCCCTCAAAGTTGGGCCTCTTTAGCATTTAAGAAAGTGCTTCAAAGTCTTTTGCCTGATAGCTCAATTTTAGAAGCGTCGAAATTTTCTTTCAAGTGTTGAGCCGAGCTGATTCCCGGAATCAGCAGAATAGTAGGCGTCGGCCGTGTCGATGATTCAACGGTCATACGTATCAACGGTTACGCCATAATAGTTATTGGGTTAATATCACAGGTTGAGATAATCCGGCTATCCGATTGAGCCTTTACGTAAATACTAGTTAGGAAAAGCAAACGCTACTTATTGAGTTACCGATTTTCCAGCACTTCCCGAATCGAACGTAATTCATCCCGAATTTCACGGAGCAGATCATTAGTACTGTCTGTGGTTGTACCGTGTTTTTCAGCCAGAAGTTTTTCCCGTTGCTGAATGATACGATCCCGAAAAATTGGGGCATCCATAATTCCAACCAGTTGCATGTCATGAGCCTGCCCAGTACTCTGCCCGGCTGTTTCAAACTTCAGAATACATAAATGAAAATAACGGAGAATGGGGCCTTCCACAAAGGTTACATCCTGAATATTCTCGAGCGGGATAGTCTTCTCGGTCTGCACTAAAATGCCTTTTTTAAAGCGAAGCGAGCGTTCATACAAGTCACATTCCAGATGATGATAATAATGCCGGCTCCACCATTGCCCGATACCCAGTAACCAAAACGGTAACAAGAGAATGCCAATAACGGAAATGACGAAAAAGAAGCTGACATATAAAACCATATAAGGCTTTACAAGCAGATTGAAGCTGGCTTTTACGACCAGATTGTTCGAAGGTTGTGCTGCCATTAAGGGAATGGTTTAGAAAGGTATCCAAAGATACTTTTTTTACTAGATTACAATTAGAACATAATGATAATCTAGTGTATTTATCGGATGAAAACGAAGGCGTTAATGCCTATTCATTTCTTTTATCGTTATAATGCATCACTTTCGTTTATTTTAGGAATTTGTTTTTCACTCAAATACTTCATGAAAAAACTGCTTACGGTGTTGGCTTTGAGTCCACTAGCATTTGCTCAGGCTCAGAATCCAACCAGATACGCCGAAACAATTAAGGCGGAAGATTTAAAAAAACACCTAACCTACCTGGCTTCAGATGAATTGGAAGGCCGCGGAACGGGGACTCCCGGTCAGCGAAAAGCAGCTGAATACATTACTAATCATTTCAAAAGCCTGGGCTTAAAGGGCATTGGGCCGAATGGTAGTTATTTGCAACCAGTAGAATTAGTAGAATTAGGCTGGGGCGAAGTATATGTAAAAACGGCCAGCGGCAAAAAGGAATTCTTGCAGGATTTTTATATAACCGGGTCGGGGAATATAGCCCAGGAAACAACCCTGGATCTTGTGTTGGTTGGCTATGGTATTGATGATGAGAAATATTCAGATCTGAAAGGGCTGGACTTAACCGGGAAAGCAGTTGTGCTTTTACCGGGGGAACCTAAAAACACAGATGGAACCTATGTAATTTCAGGAACTACTGAGGCTTCTGCCTGGTCGAAAAACCCGGAAGGGATGCGTAAAAAGCTAGCTCTGCTCAAAGAAAAAGGAGCCCGTTGTGTTATTACCATTCCTTCTGTGCCAGATGAGCAGACGGATAAAATCTACGGACGGATGCGTGCGTATGCTCCGCGGAATAATCGTCTGACGTTTAAAGACGAACAACGGCCTGGCTCAACCCTCATGACCATTCAGATAAAACAGGCATTAGCTCACGAAATTATGGGGCTTAATGAAGAGCAGTTGAGCGGTTTATTAGCGGGGCAAATGAAACCAGGGGATCTTCATAATACGATTACACTCAAGGCGGAAGAAAAACAAACACCCATTGAAACTTCGAACGTAGTAGGCTTTCTGGAAGGTACTGACAAGAAAAACGAAGTACTGATTATCACCGCTCACTATGACCATATCGGTATTTCACCGGACGGTCAGATCAATAACGGTGCCAATGACGATGGCTCCGGTACGGTAAGTGTGATGGAGCTGGCCGAAGCATTTGCCAAGGCGAAAAAAGATGGCAAGGGCCCTCGCCGAAGCATCTTGTTTATGACTGTAACGGGTGAAGAGAAAGGTTTACTGGGTTCTCAATATTACGTTAACCATCCATTACTGCCCCTTGAAAACACCGTAGCTGATTTAAATATTGATATGGTCGGCCGGATAGATAAGGCTCACGAAGGAAAACCCGACTACATTTATATAATTGGTTCGGACAAGCTTTCTTCAGAATTACACGCTATTAACGAAGAAGCTAACCAGAAATACACCAAACTGGATTTGGATTATACCTTCAACGATCCAAACGATGTGAACCGGTTCTACTATCGTTCTGATCATTATAATTTCGCAGCCAAAAAAATTCCGATTATTTTCTATTTCAACGGGGTACATGACGATTACCACCGCCCGACAGACGACGTAGAAAAGATTCAGTTCGATAAGGCCGAAAAAACAGACCGGCTCGTTTTCTATACGGCCTGGGAATTGGCCAATCGTGAAAAAAGAATTGTGGTTGATTCAAATAAACCTTAACATCATTTTAGCCCAGTTATCGTATATCACTGGGGCTTTGGGGTCGAGACATTGGTTTATGGCATTCAGTAGTATTGCCAACGTTTTATGTAATGTCCGAGAAATGGAATTTCTAAAATGCGGAGGGCATATAGATCCTCCGCGTTTTATTTTTCGGTCAAAATAAGCCAGTTATGGAACTTCGGAAACATTGGCGGGAACGCCTACAGGAAATTATCTACGAGTCGAACACTAAAGCCGGCAAAGCTTTTGATGTAACCTTACTCATTGCCATAATCACTAATATTGCGGTGGTTATGCTGGACAGTGTTGTTTCGTATCATAAACACTATGGGGAGCTGTTTTACAAAATAGAATGGGTATTTACTATTCTTTTTACCATCGAGTACATCCTTCGTTTGATTAGCATTCGGCAACCCGTTCGCTATATATTGGGGCCGCTGGGGTTAATTGATTTACTAGCCATTATTCCTTCCTATCTGAGTATTTTCTTTATTGGGGCCCAATCCTTACTAGTTTTTCGGGCTTTACGCTTGCTCCGGGTCTTCCGGATTTTCAAACTAACCCATTTTTTAACTGAAATTGATTTTCTGACGATAGCTATTCGGGCCAGTCTTAAGAAAATAAGCATTTTCATGCTTACTGTGATGATGCTTGTGATTATTCTAGGTTCGGTGATGTACCTGATTGAACACCGCGAAAATGGTTTTTCCAGTATTCCTGAAAGTATTTACTGGGCCATTGTGACGATCACCACGGTTGGTTACGGAGACATTTCACCAGCCACGCCGCTGGGTAAATTTGTGTCGAGTGTAGTGATGTTAATTGGCTATGGGATCATAGCCGTTCCTACCGGCATTATCACCACTGAAATAGCGGCGGCTTCCCGCCAGAAAATCCATACCGCCGAAGCCTGCCCAAACTGCGGAAGAGAAGGGCATGATCATGACGCGGTTTTTTGTAAATATTGTGGGAGTAAAGTATAAGGGTTACCCTGATGTTATCCGAAATAAACCAATATCTGGCAACAATACAGACCATTTGTCCGGAGCTTAATGAACAGACACTTGGGTCTTTTAGGGAAGGATTAACCGTTTTGACGCTTCGCAAAAAAGATTTTTACATACAAACAGGTGATCTGCAAAAAAAGGCCGGATTTGTAGTGAAAGGCTTGATTCGGGCATTTTATAGCGATCCGTCCGGAAATGAAAAAACAGTATACTTTATTCCTGAAAATGAATATGCTTTTCATTATGCTTCATTTGTGACTCATAAACCTAGTCCACTTTCGTTTCAGTGTCTCGAAGAAACAACTATTGTTCAATTCTCACCTGAACAGCTAAAGAAAGCATACGAGCAGATTCCAAAATTTGAAACGTATGGACGTTTAATCGTAGAAGAAAAACTAAGATTGCAACAGGAACGTCTGGAAGGCTTTTTATTTGGTTCCTCTGAGCAGCGATATCTTGATTTTGTTAGCCAATATTCTCAATTATTCAATCGTATTACGCTTACGGATCTTTGTAGTTATCTGGGGGTTGAACGGCAGACCCTTACCCGAATACGAAAAAAATTACAAGCTCATAAATTCTGACACATTTGTGTCAGATAAGGGTCGTTACAAGCATTGATTTTTGCTTCTCACAAGCAAAAATCAAGTATGTCTCTAATGATTCGCATACACATCCTGCATTGCGGGGGGGTATTCACTGATGAAGCTACCCCTTTTTACTCCAAATCGCTTATTCCTCCTCCATTTATTGGGTTTTTCAGAAATCGAAAAAAATGGCTTCCTGTTTCTGTTTACTTAATTGAACACCCCAAAGGATTAATTTTGGTTGATACGGGTTGGCATACCGCTGTCAGAACGAGCCCTAAAAAACACCTTGGCTTTTTACACTATCTGGCGGGTATTCCGGAGCTTCCGGTGGGCCAGGCCATTACAGAACAGCTTCATCACCTAGGTTACAAGCCTGCCGATATTGACTTCGTAATCCTGACTCATTTACACGACGATCATATCAGTGGAATAGAATTGCTAAAGGAAGCTAAAAATTTCCTGGTGAGTGAAGTGGAAATTGCTGATACTCAAAGATATAAACGTAACTATACGCATGCTTTATGGAAGAATGTTCCGCTTAAACCATTTCAATTCATCGACTCAGAGTATGGCCCTGAGAAAAAGTCATTTGACTTATTTGGGGACGAATCTGTTGTTTTAGTTAGTACACCGGGCCATACGAATGGGCAGGTATCGGTGCTCATACAAAACAGTGGCTGGTTTGTTTTACTGTGTAGTGATACGGCATATGCCCAAAAATCCTGGGGAAATATCATTATTCCGGGAATTACAGTTAATCAGGCAAAGGCATATGCTTCACTTCGATGGGTCAGAGAAATGAGTCAGCAGCCTAACGCTCGGGAAATTATCGCAAATCATGACCCGGACGTGCAACCGCATACAATCGAAGTGTAAAACAAAAGAGGTCAGCTAATTAGCTGACCTCTTGATACTCCAAACAGGTACTAAATTATTTATTACGGGTAATTTTTCTTTCTTTCTTTCAGTGATTTTTCAAGGTGATTAGAAAGCCTTCATCATGGTATCCTGAGCCCTGGCCGCCGAGCATATCGTTACTAAACACAGAAAAATAACATGCTTATTGTTTTCTAATTATCTGAGGATCAGATTTATGGAATATTTTTGATCTCCCTGTGTAAGCGTTGCGTCATACGAGCCACCAGGGGCAGTAATCCACCAGGTATGGGTTCCGGTTGCAAGAGCCTTGTTCTGGAAGATCGTATGAGTATTTCCTTTCGTATCTTTAAGTTCGAGACTAACCGCCTGCGGGCCACTCACCGCAAAGTCCAGTGGGTATTGGTTGGTATCCGGATGGCGAGCTAATAACCAGTCGTTTGTTTTCGGACTAACCTGATAGGCATAAAAACCCGTTGGATAGGTAGGTTTATGAATCCCCATTTTGTCCAGCCCTTGCCAGAGTTCTGATATTTTTTCGCCTAGTTTCCAGATCAGCCCTGTGCGGTAGTTTTCCATCATCACAATAATCGGGCCCTGATCAATAGCCAGATACTGATTGGAGAACCAGTCTTTGGTAGTACTATAGGCATCATAAAAACCATATGGGCCGAACAATGGATTCCCCTTTTTCAAATACAGAAATTGCATAGCTTGCCACGACTGGGCCGGAGTATAGGGAAAGGAAGACAAAGCCGCCGTTGGTGAAATAGTCCCGTTGTCGTTGGTAGGAGAATGAGCATCGTAGAAATTATAATCATCACTGGCCGTCAAGCCCCAATTGTTTTCGCTATATCCGAACGATTTCGGAGCCTTATCGGCACAGTAAGCCCAGTTGATTAGTGTGCTGGCCTGGTTTAATTTCCAGTAGTTGGTGTGCTGATCCTGCATGAGGCGAGGATCGAGACTCAGGTATGAATAATGGGCAAAAAACAAAGGGCCGGCATAGGGGAAACCAATGTCTAGCTTATACCCCATGTATTCGTTTCCATTCGCAAAATGATCAGACTGCTTCCAGGTGGTTTCGTATACCTCTGGTTTGATTGGGTGAGTAGGTGAGCCCAGGGCAAGTACGTACGTGATGAGGCATTCATTATAACCTGAAATGGGCATATTCATTTTCCAGTCATACTGTTTTGACCAGTGCCAGTGAAGCTTTCCATTGTGTACATACCAGTCCCATTCAATACTTTCGTAGAGTTTTGTGATTTTGTTACGAAGGTTTTTTTCATCAGGAGTATTACGATCGAAGTAAGCCCGGGCAACCAGTAAACCGTTCATCAGATAGGCCGTTTCGACCAGATCCCCACCATTATCGTATCGGCCGAAGGGAACTACCTTCCCAGTACTGCCATCCATCCAATGTGACCAGGCTCCGTGAAATCGATCTGACTTTTCCAGGAAATCAGCCATTTTCTGAATGCGGGCAAGAGCATCCCTCCGGGTAACCCAGTTTCGTTCTGCACCTACTACAATACTCATAATGCCAAAACCTGTCCCGCCCGAAGTAATGATGTGGGGTGTAGCGGTTCGTTCGGGGGCCATTCCTGATACCGGATGACCAAAATCCCAGAAATACCGAAATGTAGCTCTTTGTACTGTAGTCATATATTCGCTTTTTTCGGTAGGAATAGTACTCAGCACTGCTTTTTCATTGCCGCTTACCTGAGCCCGTCCGGCTAGCGATAGAGTAATAAGAGTTAGTATCGTGAGGAAAGATGATTTATTCATAGGAATGATTACGTTGAATGCTTTGGGGTGGGGTTAATCCTTGAATACGTATACACAGGGTAGTGTGCAAAAAATGGTTGTTGAGGATGTGTTTATTTTAAATTTGGGCTTTGAAAACCCAGGTTTTTCATACCCGTTGATACTTCCGGACAGGACATAAACAAATTCCAGATCTGTTGTGAACGGTAGTTTTCCATCATCACAATAATCGGGCCCTGATCAATGGCCAGAAACGAATCGGCAAACCACAGGTTCGACAGATTGAAGGCATCTACAAAGCCATACGTTTTCCAGAGTTTGTCCCCCAGCTTATAATAAAAAAAGCGTAGGGCATTCATCGATTCAGTTGGTGTATAAGGCATAGAGGCTAAGGCTGCCGTTGGTGTAATAACACCCAGATCATTATTGGGTTCGTGGGCTGAATAACCCGATGGATTATCGCTGGCGGTTAATCCCCAGCAATTTTCGCTATAGCCATAATAATTCTTTGGATTCGCTTTGCAATAGTTATAATTAATCAGGGTATGGGCTTTGGTTTGCTCTTCGTAGTTTGCGTAAGTATCAGAAAGCCCCCGTGGATTAATCCCTAGAAATGAATAGTGTTCGAAAAATAAGGGCCCGCCTAACGCAGAGCCTAACGGGAGTTTAATTCCATAATAGGTATTGCCATTTGCCATCTTTCCATTCTGAGCCCATCCTGACTGATATACTGCCTGTGAAATTGTATGCGTGCGGGAAGAAGCCGCCATTACATAAGTAATTAATGCTTCGTTCCAGCCCCGAATGGGCATATTCATGTCCCAGTTGTAATTAGGAGACCAATGCCAGTAAAGCACATTCTGGCCACCCTGGGTAAACCAATCCCATTCCACGTTATCCCATAACGTGTTGATTGTTTGCCGAAGCGTCGTTTCAGTTGCATCGGTTGTGTTAAAAAACTGTCGGGCAGTCAGTAAGCCCTGCATCAGATAAGAAGTTTCAACCAGGTCAGCTCCGTCATCTTTTGTACTGAAAGGAATGGTTTCACCCGTGGCTCCGTTGATCCAGTGTGGAAAAGCTCCGTGGTAACTTTTTGTTTTATCTTTCAGGAAACTGGCAATTTTACTGATCCGATCGAGCCCTTCTTTTCGGGTAATAAACCCTCGTTTCACCGCCACGATTATGGCCATAATGCCGAAACCTGTGCCGCCACTGGTTACGACATCTCCGGAAGAATTCCGCTCGCGTGCCATACCTGATGTTGGATGGCCAAAATCCCAGAAATAAGCAAAGGTCTGTTTTTGTACTTGATCTAATAAAAGTGAATCACTAAGTATAGGAAACTTATCGGTTTGGTCAATTTCTGTTATTAATCGAGCCTGAACAGAAGTATTCAGGGGCGTTTGTTTTTTGGATATTAACGTAGCTTGAATTTCCAGTGAATATGCCGAAAGAGCGTTTAAAGGAGATTGAGGGGTAATAACGACTGTCGAATCAGCCGTACCAAATGAATACGTTACGGGAATTTCTGTTGCCGAAGTCGATGCAATTAGTTTAATCGCATTCCGGGCCGAACTCTGGTCTACAGGAGCGGCAAAGGAAATGGTTATGTTAGGTTGACGCCCTACGCCATAGACGGCTGAAGAGTTAACCGTTTGCTGGTCAATCTGAACAGACTTATAATAAAATGTTTCAATAGGTTCAGTTTTATCCTGGGGTTTGCACGCGTACAGGAGCCCTAAAAGGCCTATTACGTATTTCATGGCAAAAGAAAATGTTAAGCAGGCGACGAAATGAACGAAAATCAGGTTTGGAGGTTGCGATGAACGCTCAATAATACAACCTCCAGACCTGATCATTAACGGCATGGAATTAACGACCTGCCTTTTCCAGTTGGTAGAGAGCACCAATCTCAGCCGCTGATAACGCTTTGTTATATACGCGAAGTTCGTCAATGCTTCCGGTGAACATAGCCTGCC
>JASGGE010000132.1:0-10899 GCA_047605205.1 Siphonobacter sp. | reverse complement strand
GAAGTAATCAATGGTACCCTGTCTGGAGCGGAGCATCATTCGCCATGACATCCGGTGCCCTTCTTCCGTCCATAACACTTCACCGGGTATTAGCCAATGTCTCAGGGGTAGATATAACTGCCAAACGGAATATACTACCAGGATTGTAGTAATCAATGTTTTGTATTGAGTGGATTGATTCGCATTGGTATACTTTGGATGGGTTGCAAAAAATTGATTTCGAATGGTTTCAGGTGGGAAGAAAAAAACAGTTAATGCCAGAGCAACGTAAGGGAATACGCCAATGTTCAAACTAAGTGAATTGAACAAGTGGAAGATTAATAAGGCAAACAAAGCAACTTTCCGTGTATGCCTGAGTAACAATAAAGGAACAATTAGCAGATCGAACAGAAAGCCCAGCCTGGCAATGGTAGCGGCAAACCACTTTTCACGAAAAAACTCTGCCAGTCCTTTCAGCCCTATTTGATATTCCAGCCAATTAGCGGTGTGAATAAATCGTAAGGAAAGAAAATCTCCACTCATCCAGCCGGGGTAAAGTTTGGCCACTGCTGCAAAAAAGTACATAACACTTACCTGAAACATAAACAGCAACCGTATCCAGTTCGGCATAGAAGAACTGCGAATTTCAGGCTCAAAACGAACATCATAAGACTGGTCGGTATTGGCTGGCAAAAACACCATCATCCAGGAAATTAGCACCAGCAAATAGAAATGATTATTGTAGTGTATTTTTTGCATCAAATAGGTCAACGTCCAACCTATAGCAAAAACAATCGTTGCAATTCGGTAATTCAACCCAATGGCAATAAGCACACCCATTAGTCCCAGTAGAAAATACAGGAAATATATGGGTGTGCCGAGCAAATGCTCTGTCCACTCAAAGCCGATAAATGTAAAGGTGTATTTTGGTAATAGGAATGTGTTTCTTACCCAACCAGTTAACAGACCGCCCCAGCATTCAATTGTCATCAGAACTCCCCAAACGACTCGAAAAACAAGTAGGGAGCCATTATCAATTTCTTTAAAAAGTATTTGATCCGTTACTGGTTTCATCAACAAATCTAACGCATTACTTACTAAATACTTACATATAGCATCTATTAATATTCAGAACTTTTCGATCAATACCCTAATAATAAAGACGGAAGCCTTTTTCTCTTATTGAGGTATTCAGCACACTTGTTAAGTATGGCTTAAACAGGGTTTAATAAAAGAATTTCTTCACTATTTTAAAAATTTCTTTGTAGTAAAATTTTGTTTTGTATATTCAGTTGAAAAGTTAGTATATATGCTCCTCGCTCATCTTTACCAGCAATGAAACGACTCCGCTTATTGATTATACCACTAGGTTTAATTATCGTTTTATATCTTTTCCCTGTTCCCGAAAAAGATGCTGCCCAGCTATATGATGCGGCAGATCGCGAACCTATAAACGGGCTTGTTAGCTTCCGACAGATCCCAACCCGCACGATCACAACACAAGGTTATGACTGGACCTACCAACTCTTGGGAACCGGCCCGAAAGCCATTCTCTTTCTTCATGGCATGAGTGGCGGCTACGACTTTTGGTGGCAGCAGATGAAAGCCTTTAGTCCTGAATACCGTGTTATAAGTGTTACGTATCCGCCCATTGATCACCTAAAAGGCTTAGCAATGGGTATAATGGAAATTCTGGATAAAGAGAAAATTGACAAAACGGTGGTTGTTGGCAGCTCATTGGGTGGTTATTTAACACAGTACATCCTAACCAACTATCCGCAACGAGTAACAAAAGCGGTTTTTGGCAATACATTTCCCCGAAATAACGTATTAAAGCAGGAAACAGAAGGTAAGATGAAAATTGTCACCTGGTCCCCTGAGTGGATTGTGATGAATTCACTTCGGCAAAATCTTTACGATAAGATCTTCCCTGCTGCTGAAAATAATCCGTTAGCAAAAGCCATGCTTTTAGAAAATACCTATGGCCGTATGACCAAAGCACAATTTCTGGCACGATACCATTGCGTTATTGATGACTTTAAACCCATAGATGGAAAACAAACCAGCATTCCAACCATGATTCTGGAATCTGATAATGATCCATTAGTGCCTCCCGTCCTTCGTCAGCAATTAAAAAAGCATTACTCTTCTGCCCGAGTATATACATTCCATAACAAGGGACATTTTCCTTATATTAATGCAGCCGGTGAGTATAACCAGGTTTTAAAGAGCTTCCTGTAAAGTTTACCCGCATGAATATTTTTAGTCTTTCCTGACCACCTGGCCGCCAATCATGACAAATTTTACCCGCTGCAATTCAGAGACATCGGCCAGAGGATCTCCTTTTACAGCAATAATATCAGCCAGTTTTCCGACTTCTATTGTGCCAAAGTCTTTTTCTTTGCCAAGCATTTCGGCATTTACTTTTGTGCCTGCCTGGATAACCTGCATTGGGG
The DNA here is from genome assembly GCA_047605205.1 of Siphonobacter sp. Lineage (GTDB taxonomy): Bacteria > Bacteroidota > Bacteroidia > Cytophagales > Spirosomataceae > Siphonobacter. The sequence continues at coordinate 8,464 of JASGGE010000132.1, read as the reverse complement.
TCATTCCTAATTTTACCAATTCAGTAAATTCCCGAGCTGAATACTCGGCGGGAAATCCGACCCAGTCGGTTCCAATACCAATCTTGACACCTTTCTGAATTGCTTTTTGCAGCATTATATTCTTATTATCATCACTTTTCTTTCCAAGACTCACTGCCTTTTCCAAGGCTTTACTATTGAAATATTTTTCCTGAAAAAATAATCCAACTGTTAATGTTGGAATTAGATATGTTCCGTGTTGAAGCAAAAGTTCAATGCATTCGTCATCAAGATACGAACCATGCTCAACCGACCGCACCCCCGCCCGAATGGCCATTTTAATACCTTCGGTAGCATGAGCATGTGCCATAACAGGTTTATGCCTGCGATTGGCTTCCTCCATAACTGCCTTTAATTCTTCTGGGCTAAAGTGCACATCCTGAGGGTTATCGCCAACGGTCATGAATGCTCCTGTTACGAGTATTTTAATCCAGTCACTCCCATTTTTTATTTCTTCCCGAACTGCTTTTTGCATCGCATCAGGCCCGTTAGCGATGAGTCCATCGGCAAGGATGGGTTGTTCGTAAGAAAGAAAATTAATATCTCCGCCACCACCCGTAACGGAAATATAATGCCCTGCTCCGAAGATTCTGGGCCCAACAAACAAGCCCTTGTTAATGGCATCCCGAATATCAAACTGAGCATACCCTACATCGGCATCACCAGCGATTCGTAATGTAGTCCAACCGGCATTTAATAAGTCCTGAACATGTTTTAGCCCTTCCAATGCTTTTTGAGCCGAAGATCGTTTCAAATGATCAATTTGATAGTCATCTTTATCAATGAAAGGGTGAACGTGTGCATCAATGAGTCCGGGTAATACTGTATATTCACCCAAATCAATAACCGTGGCATCTTTTGAAATTGTATTCTTTTTATCAATGGCCACAATTCGATTATTATCAATTGTTATTGCAACGTTTGTATGAACTTGCCCAGTGCCATCTATAAGCTTACGGCAAAGAATTACTTTCTTTTGAGCAAAGACATTACTGATGCTTAGAAAAACCAGGGCTATAGATACTAATTTCATAGAAAAAAATAAAGCAGTAGCCTGTATATCAAGCTACTGCAACAATAATAACCATAATCTCTTGAAATAAGAAGTCCTTTCAGTATTTGAAATAGTCTTTATTTCTTTGTCTTATTTTCCAGCATAATCAGAGGCATATCCGTTGCCCAATTTTGTTTAAACCCAATAATGTTATTAAAGCCTTTGGAATAATTTCCGAGAACAATGTCCAGATCACCGTCTCCGTCCCAATCGTTCGCATCCATACAAATCCATCTGCCAAGTTGATGAATTGGAAGGGCCTTTAGCTGAAAATGTAAAGGCTTATCCTGTTCGAAATAAATAAATCCTTCTGCTGGAGTGTGCTGAAAATCAGCAAAAAAGGCAATGGTTGCCAGGTCCTGATCACCGTCTAAATCAAAATCACCAGCAATAACCTTCGTTGCTCCATTAACCGGGTAGAAATAGGCTTGTTTATAGTTATAATTACCTTGATTTAAATAAATGTACACCCCGTGAAAAGGTTTCAGTATTTTGGAATAATCACTATTATCGCCACTTGTATACACAATATCCAGCTTACCATCCTTATTCATATCCACTAACTGAAAGCTAGTCGAACCAGCTACCGGTGAAAAACGAAGTATGTTTTTGGTAGTAAAGCCGCCTTTGTGATCATTCTCAAAAAGCCAGATACCTTCGTTCCCGTGAGCAAATAAGGCCATGGCATCGGGCCAGCCATCCTTATTGAAATCATCAACTATTACTTGAGTGGCTCCCGCCTCAGGATAAATCTGATTACTCTCATATTGTCCATCTGCCTGCTGAGTGACCAGATATAGCCCGCCCCGTTCATGCCCAAAGCCGCAGACTAACCAATCCATACGTCCGTCTTTATTGAAATCTCCGGCCTGACTCTGGATGGGTCTTGGTAAACCGCCCGCTATCGTTTCTGTTTTTTTTGTTTTCAGATTGAGAGTAAAAAGCTTTCCTACGGGCTGATCTACTGCCAGCAAAGTACCAATGGAAGTAACAGCGACCTCGTTATTTGGCAGCAGTGTAGCATCTACCGCTGGTGAGGGTAAAGGCATAACAGCCGAACGAACCATACTTTGATTCCATGAATACAACACAGGGTCATTATTCTGACTTGATAAAATTCCATTATCCAGAAACTTAACCATAGTTGTCATGGCTACTTTAACCTTATTAACTGGTTTCTTCAGCTCAAACACGGCCCAATCTTCCTTTAGGGCTTCTCGGGGCAAGGTTTTTAACGAATCCGGGGCATTTTTCTTGAAAAATTCTACGATCCTGAGCCAGTCCTTAAAAGGCAGTATAGCTGCCTTACTTCCGTTAGCAACCTGGTAATACTCTCCCCCAGCCGTAGTTGGAATACCCATTTTCTTAGCCATTGCTGGAAGCACGTGTTTCAGCCAGGTCTCTTTGTCGAGTACTTCTGGCATTAGCGGCAAATGGCAGGACCCACAATATTGTTTTGTTAAGGCGGTTCCTTCCTCTGTCTCATCTGTCTTTGTAGTGTTTTCGCAACTTATTATTGTCAAACAAATTGCAGACACTATTCCCAGTAAACCCATAGCTTTCATTCGTGTCATATTCTTAGGAAGCGGGGGCCTATCCCGTTTGGTTACTAAATTGTATTAAAAATCCCGCCCGATAAACTATCAGACGGGATTTCAGACTAATTTATTTCAACTTAAGCCAGCACTTTCGTCAAATTCTGAAAGCTGGTTTTGATACTTTCTACTGAGGGAGCCAGGTCTTGCTCCACAAAAAAGTATTTCAATCCGGCAATTTTAGCAGCTTCAAAAGCATGCTTAAAATCAACAACCCCATTGCCTACTTCAGTAATGGTTTTCATATCCTGTTTGATGTCTTTGATATGCCAAAGCGGAAAACGACCTGGATGTTCTTTAAACAATGCCACGGGATCTTTGCCTGCTTTCGTAGCCCAGGCCAGATCTAATTCCATTTTTACTAGAGCCGGATCTGTCTGAGAAAGGATTATTTCGTACGGTGTTTTACCCCCATCTACCGGATCGAATTCCGTGGCGTGATTATGATAGGCAAACCCGACTCCTGCTTTTTTGGCGGCTTCACCTGTTTTTTTGAATACCTCAATCGAGCTATTAATCTCTTCCATGTTTGCAACGGGTGTACTTGCACAAACCAGATAGCTCAATTGAGCTTCGGCCGCGTCGTCTACCAATTGCTGATAGTTATCTCTAAGATTTAGCGTTACGGGCATAGTCATTGGTTTCCCGTCAGCTCCCGTTGGCATTTTCATACCTGGCCGTGGCTTAAATGGAGCACCCAGGGCATGGTGAGCCCGCCATTTCATACCCAGACTTTCAACTAAATCTTTGAACTCTTTGGGTTTATAACCATAGTATCCGCCCCGCGAACTAAACGCCGACTCAACCTCCTTATAGCCTACTTCAGCAATTTTAGTAAGGGTTCCTTTCGGATCTTCGTTCATGGGCTGAAACATGGTAAACAACTGGATACCAATTGGCCGGGCTGTTACATCAGCTAAGAAGCTACTGGCATTTGACAATAGTGGAGCCATTGCTCCTCCGGCCATTAAGAGGCCAGTATTTTTCAAAAAACTTCTGCGATTTGCCATGAAATGAGTTTTATAATCAGAGACAAATGATGACGTAATAAAATCGCTGACCAAGAATAAAACTCAGTCAACGATTTAGTTAATCTTCGCTTACAACATCTTTAAAAGTAACCGTTGAAAGTGTCATCAAGGGTTGAATTGCTTTCGCTTTATCATTCTTGAAAACGAAGTATACATCATGAAAACCTTTCGTATCCTTAAGGTTAATAGTTACCAACTTCACCGCAAATGGATTAACGGCAGCCGCCTTTTTCTTGTTACCAGCCTGATTGTTTTTCTTTTCTTCCGACTCCATTTCAGCCATTAGTTTAGCTACATCAACTTCAGGAGCAACCGTTAGATCGAACAGGCCAATTTGCTCACCCGTTGGCGAACCCAGGCGTACTTCAATCATTCCGCCAACCGCCCCTTCCCGTTTCTGTGCAGATGCATCCAAAACCAGAGCTTTAATACCCGTCAAGTCCAGATGTTTAAAGCCAAGATAGGTATTTGGATAGGCTACGGCTACCAAACCTTTTCCTGAAAGTCCTTTTGCTTTAAGATCCACTCCTTTGATATCCTTCGCATCGGAAGCCTGCACTACGGGACTACGGAGAACAATCATCTGTTCACTCGTTTGCGTTGGGATCTTCGCTCCACTGGCTCCACGGTCGGTATAAGCCGCCCTAATAATTACCGATCCTTTCCCATTATCACCTTCTGGTACTTTAACATTGTATTTCCCTTCGAGTGGTAATGAGCTTAGTGTTTTGTCATTAATGCTCAGAATATACTTTACAATAACGTCGGCATCAGCTACTGACATGTTCGGGTGAGCAGCCATACTTACTTCGCCCCAAACCCCTGAGCCACCATTACGAATTTTATTGATCAGATAAGCTTCTGCTCCAGGCTGCCCTTTGTACTTATTGGCTACTTCTGTAAACATTGGCCCTACTGACTTGGTATTAATCTGATGACATACCTTACAGTCACTCTGACTGATCAGGGTCTGGGCCACCGCAAACTTTGTGGTGGCATCAACACTTCGTTGTGACTGAATAACTTCGGCATAATCAAACCCTTCAGAGGTATAGTCAATACTCATGGCTACATTATCAGGTTTTATTTTACCATCAGTTAAGCTACCATCTTCTTTATCGGAAACCTGTACGGCATAGCTAATAGGCTTATCCGAAAAGAAAAAGCTTTGATTGCCCATAAGGTTTACCCCTACTGCCGGAGCTTCGTTACCAGCAATAATTTTTACTGATTTACTATTTTTAGCTCCTTTCGGATCTGTAACTGTCAGTGTGGCGGTATAAACCCCGGCTTTAGTAAGCGTTACTGAGGGGTTAGCCGTATTGAATACCTGAGGTGCCCCCCCTACTGACGTTACTTTCCACTGATATTTCAGGGCATCGCCGTCGTAGTCTTTTGTGCCCTCCGACAATAGAGTCACCTTAAAAGGTACCGTACCCCCTTTTTTACTCGCCGAAGCTTCCACCAATGGTTTACGATTTCCGCCGTTATACTCAATGCGTGTCAGACGAGAGTTATCACTTTTCCTAAACCAGTTGGTTCCATATTCCAATAGGTACAGGTCTCCATTGGGAGCAAACTTAATATCAATGGGCTGAACAGGTTTGTAGCTGGGTAATACCCGCTCCATCGATACATAATCACCATTTGCATCCATGGTAACAGCCATAATCCAGCCACGAGAGAAATCGGTTGTAATCCACTTCCCTTCATAATAAGCAGGCCACGGCCGTTGTGGATTCTTAAAATCAGAGCGGTGATAAATAGGGCCACCAGTAGCACTGCGAGAGCCTGAACCTACTAATGGGAATTTCTCAGATACTCCATATGGATACGAAATAAACGCTGGCTGAGCGGGTGGCAGCTCTCTTAAACCTGTATTGTTGGGGGAATCATTAATAGGTTTATTCGGATCTTTTTTGGCCAGGGGTTTATTCGCTGCATAGTCAAAAACCGGGAAAGCCTGATTTTCCCCCACAAACCAGGGCCAGCCAAAGTTGGCAGGACCACGGGCCTGATTCATTTCGTCATAGCCACGAGGGCCAATTTCTGAATCTTCATTGGCATCCGGGCCAACTTCTCCCCAATAAATATACCCCGTTTTACTATCCACAAAAATCCGCCAGGGGTTTCGGTGACCCATCGTATAAATTTCCGGGCGAGTTTTTGGGGTTCCTTTCGGAAACATGTTGCCTTCAGGAATCGTATACGTACCGTTTGGTTCAGGGTGAATTCGCAGGATTTTTCCACGAAGATCATTGGTATTACCGGCATGCCCCTGGTCATCCCAGCTACTTCTACCGGGCCGTTCGTCAGTCTGGGCAGCTTGCTGGTTACCGGTATTGTTTCCTACAGTTAAAAACAAATTACCGGCTTTATCCCAGGCCATACCACCACCTGTATGGCAGCATACTTCCCGCTGAGTAGTTACCTCAAGCATTTTCTTTTCAGAGCCATCTACCAGCTGATCGTCCTCTAAAGTAAAACGCGAAAGAATATGCTTCTTTTCTGTCGGGTGTGCATAATAGAGATAAATCCAGTGATTTTTTTCAAACCCGGGATCAAGTGATAACCCCATTAAACCTTCTTCGGCTTCACGTACAACCCCTTCTGCACTGGTATACTTGGTGTTAACCGGAATGTCAGCAATGAGGCTTACGGAGTTAGACGAGGGGTCGTATTTCTTGAGTGCCCCTTTCCGTTCGATGATGTAGGCAGTGCCATCCTTTAACACATCGAACATCATGGGTTCATCCAGATCTTCGGCAACAACTACCGTTGTAAAGCGACTTTCATCAGGTTTTTGTGGATGATCCTGCAACGTAAACGAGGCAAGCCCTAGCAATAAAAGGCCTCTAGTAAATAGTGAAAGTGGCCGAGGGAACCTTTCTGTCATGATAATATCCTTAGAAATAAAAGATAAAAGAGGCAGTAAGTTACTGCCTCTATTTTATCTTTTATTAATTGTATCCAGTATTTTGAGTTAGTGTTGCCGTCCCATCCTTCCGGCTCAGGTCGATCTGAGTTTGAGGAATTGGGAAGTATTCATTTTTATTTGCGGTAAAACTAGCCCCACTCAAATCAGACGTAACCGTACTTTCATAGGTAAAGTAAGCGGTCATGGTGGTTTGAGCGATTCCCCAACGGGATAAGTCAAAAAACCGATGTCCTTCCATAGCAAGCTCGAGTTTACGCTCAAAATAAATGGCACTCAAAGCCCCACTTTTGCCAAGAGATGTAAAAGTCCCGGTTGGATAGGGAGAAATACTGTAATTCGCAGCAGGTGTAGTTGAAAATCCATCCAGTGGGCTTGACTCATCAGTATACGTATACAACCAGCCAGTAGTATTGGCAGCCCGGTTTCTAATCATGTTTACATAGGTTTCAGCGGCCTCAAGGTTACCCAATTGTGCTTCAGCTTCGGCTGCCATCAGTAACACGTCTGCATAACGGATGATCAGTACGTTGATAGCTGAACCCGGAGCCCACGAGTGACGATCTGAATAAATATCCTCATTTTCCTGCCAATATACGTTCTTCTTAGGAGCGTATGGGCCGGCATAGGCTTGATCACGAATCCAGGAAGCTCCCGGGTGATTACCCCAATCGTGATAAGGAATACCACGACGACCGACCGTCCAATCCAAACGTGGATCCAGTGCCTGTGTATCTGGAGTAAAGCTTTCCGAAGAAGCAATACCCATGTCATTTTTCACCGGTGAGCTATTGTATGTATCTATATAAGGCAGACCACTTGCATCCGTACGATATGAATTTACCAAGTCCTGGCTTGGCTGGTAAAAACCGCAGCATCCGAATGGGCTATCGCCATAAGGGAAGTTGAGCATATTACCTGCATTGGCATTATAAATGGTACCAGTGCCATCGTTGGCTGTCATTTGTACTGCAAACACTGATTCAGAATTATTCTTCGTGGCAGCATTGAAGTTGTCACTGAATTTTTCAACTAAGGCATATGCCAAACCATTAGAAGTTACGCCACTGACTACAATCTGATCATACAATGCTTTGGCTTCTGAATATTTAGCTTCATACATATACGTTTTTGCTAAATAACACATCGCCGCCCAACTGTTGGCACGCCCTACATCTGTCTGTGTATCAGGGAGATTATCAACAGCATACTGGAAATCATCCTCAATATATGGCCAAATATCAGTGGTATTGGGTTGAAGATAATCCGTTGTTGTTTCATCAATCCAGGGGACATTATCAAAGAATTTTTTCAATTCGAAATAAAAATGCCCTCGCAGAAACCGGGCTTGTGCCGTATAGTCAGTGACTTCGTCATCTGTTAAATCAGTTGCTTCAGGTATCAAAGCTAACACGGAATTAGCCCGATATACACCATCATACAAGGTTACCCATCGAGCATTCAGAAAACCACTACTAGCATCATGCGTGAAAGTCATTAACGCATTAATCCCTGATTGATCAGAACCATTACTTCCTTTATGGGCATCTCCGCCTACTACACTTCCATAAATCCAGTTGTCGGGAGAATACTGCCAAAACGAAGAATTATCACTATTCACGCCATCTAAAGCCCCATAAGCTCCAATCAATAATGACTCTACGCCAGCTTTATTTTTCAGCTGATCGTCACTTAAGGCCCCAACGGCAGGAATATCCAAAAAACTTTTCTTGCAGGAATAGGAAAACATTCCGGCGAACATCATTCCCGCTATTACTGCATATCTCGATATTTTTTTCATTTCTCTGTA